>DASYPD010000460.1:0-5065 GCA_036007005.1 Gemmatimonadales bacterium | reverse complement strand
GCCTTGGAGAGCAGGTCATCGCGCTGCCGAGCGCCCGGATGCCCCTTCGCCAGGTCCGCGGCATGCGCGGCAATCTTGTATGCGATCACGCCGTCCTTCACGTCGCTCAAATCTGGCAGCCCGAGGTGTTCCTTCGGGGTCACGTAGCAGAGCATGGCGGTGCCGAACCAGCCGATCATCGCGGCGCCGATCGCGCTGGTGATGTGGTCATACCCCGGCGCGATGTCGGTGGTGAGCGGACCCAGCGTGTAGAAGGGAGCCTCCTGACACCAGGCGAGCTGCTTCTCCATGTTTTCCTGGATGAGATGCATGGGGATATGGCCCGGCCCCTCGTTCATCACCTGCACGTCGAACTCCCAGGCGATCTGGTTGAGCTCGCCCTGGGTCTCGAGCTCGGCGAACTGCGCGGCATCGTTGGCATCGGCGATGCTGCCCGGGCGCAGCCCGTCACCCAAGGAAAACGAGACGTCGTAGGCCCGCATGATCTCGCAGATCTCGCGAAAGTGGGTGTAGAGGAAGCTTTCCTGGTGATGGGCGAGACACCACTTGGCCATGATGGAGCCGCCGCGGGAGACGATGCCGGTGACCCGGTTGGCGGTGAGCGGGATGTAGCGCAGTAACACGCCGGCGTGCACCGTGAAGTAATCCACCCCCTGCTCGGCCTGCTCGATCAGCGTATCGCGATAGATCTCCCAGCTGAGGTCTTCGGGCGCGCCACCTACCTGCTCCAACGCCTGATAGATTGGCACGGTGCCGATCGGCACCGGGGAATTCCTGAGGATCCACTCGCGGGTCGCGTGGATGTTCTTGCCGGTGGAGAGATCCATCACCGTATCGGCGCCCCAGAGCGTGGCCCAGCGGAGCTTCTCGACCTCGTCGTCGATCGAGCTCTTGATCGCGGAGTTGCCGATGTTGGCGTTGATTTTCACCCGGAAGCCGCGCCCGATAATCATCGGCTCGAGCTCGGGGTGGTTGAGGTTGGCGGGGATGATGGCGCGGCCCCGCGCGACCTCGCTGCGCACGAACTCCGCGGGCAGGTTCTCGCGCAGGGCGACGAACTCCATCTCGGGGGTGATTCCGCCGCGGCGGGCGTAGTGGAGCTGGGTGATAGGGGAGCGACCGCGAATGTGGGCAGGTGGGTAAGAGGGTAAGTGGGTAGCGGGTGGCGCTTCCCTACCCTCATACCCACCTACCCGCTTGCCCACCGGCTCGACATCCCGCTCGCCTATCCACGCCGCCCGCAGCGCCGGCAATCCCTCCCGCACCTCGTAGCCTTCCGGCCCGCTAGTGTCGTAAACTCTAAACGGAGGCTCGCCCCCGGAGAGCGTGATCTCGCGCTGCGGCACGCGGATGCCGTGGGGACCTTCGCAGTAAACCTTGCGGGAATTGGGGAAGACGCCGCGATAGTGCGGTGAGCGGTGAGCGGTGAGCGGTGAGCGGTCGTCCGACTGTCCGTCCGCCCGACTGGGCGACTTTTTCGTTCGCGTTGCCATACTACTCCGCCTCCCTCCGCCGGTATGAACCGGATCAGGTTCCAAGGGTCGCATCTCAACCGCTGCAGTGAGCGGTGAGCGGTGAACGGTAAGCGGGCCACCCTCACCCGCTCACCGCTTACCGCTTACCCCTCACCGTCAGGGTGCCCCTGGCGGTCTCTCAAGATAGCTGGCTGTACCTTCCAGTCTCATGTCCCTGCTCCTGACGACCGCACTGATCGGGGTTGGAGCGTTCCTGGCCGGCCTGCTCGGCTCGCTCACCGGGCTCGGCGGCGGCATCGTGATCGTGCCGCTGCTCACCCTCGCCTTCGGCGCCGACATCCGCTACGCGGTGGGCGCTTCGCTCGTGGCGGTGATCGCCACCTCGTCGGGCGCCGGGGCCACCTATGTGAAGGAGGGGTTCACCAACATCCGGGTCGGCATGCTCCTCGAGGTCGCCACAGTGACGGGCGCGCTGGGCGGCGCGTACCTCGCCACGGTCATCCCCGCGAATGCCATCGCGATTCTCTTCGCGGTGATGGTGCTCTTCACCGCGCTGCAGTCGCTGCGTCCGGGACAGGAGGATGTGACCGTGCTGGCCGGGCCGCTGGCCAGGCGGCTGCGACTCGGCTCCAGTTATCCGACCGAGCGCGGTCCTGTCCGTTATGAAGTTCGGCGGGTGCCCCTGGGGCTCGCTTTGATGGGCCTCGCGGGGGTCCTCTCGGCGCTGCTGGGGATCGGCTCGGGCGTGGTCAAGGTGCTGGCGATGGATCGCGCGATGGGCCTCCCTTTCAAAGTCTCCACGACGACGAGCAACTTCATGATGGGAGTGACCGCGGCGGCGAGCGCCGGGATCTACCTGCAGAGAGGGTACATCAATCCCGTGCTCACCTTTCCGGTGTTGCTCGGCGTGCTGGCCGGAGCGTCGACCGGCGCGCGCCTGCTGAGCGGCGCGCCGACACGCGCCTTGCGCCTGCTGTTCACCGGTGCGGTGGTGCTGCTCGCCCTCGAGCTGCTCTACAAAGGCGTGAGCGGCGGCCTGTGATGGCGATCAGGAAGCCGCGCTGGGCCGATGAGCGAGTGGCGAGGTGGATAGGGATCGTGTTGCGCGGCGGCGTGCTGGTGGCAGCCGCGGTGACGCTGCTGGGCGCGATCGCGCTGCTGCTGCAGCACGGCTCCACGCCAGCCGACTACCACCTCTTCGAGGGAGCGCACAGCGAGCTGCGGGGTATCGGCGGAATCGTGGCGGGAGCGCTGCGGCTGAACAGCAAGGCGGTGGTGCAGCTCGGCATCATCCTGTTGCTCGCGACGCCGGTTGTCCGGGTTCTGCTTTCGCTGCTCGCGTTCATTCTCCAGCGCGACCGGCTCTACACCGCGATCACTAGCCTGGTGCTGGCGATCCTGCTCTACAGTCTCCTGCTCGGGGGGAGGGTTTAGCGACTCGGGGATCAGGGAGATCAGGGGATCAGGGAGATCAGGGAGATCAGGGGATCAGGGGATCAGGGCTGGATTCGAAGTCGGGCGGGCGGTGAGGCGAGGCCATCAGGCGCATCGGTGATGAGCACGCCACGGAGCAGGTAATCACCCGCCGGAACGGGCTTGCCCGCATCGTCGCGTTGATTCCAGCTGTGCCGGAAGCTGAGGCGCTGCCCCGCTGCGAGGGGATAAAGCCGCAGGCTGCCGAGCATGATGCGCCCCTGCAACAAACTCCAGACCTGCCGGCCCCGCGCATTGAAAACGCGGAAGTCCGCGGTCGGCTCCCGGCCCTGAAGTTGGAGCGTCACGGAAGCCCTACCGGCATTGGCGACTTGAAAAAGCAGAGGCACCGGCCGGCCCCAACGGGCGCGAACCGGTGCCTCCAGACTGAGCTTCAGCGAGCGCTGCGTCGTTCGCTCAGAAGGTGGTGAGCGGCCCCAGCTCCCGCTCGACGTTCTTGAGCGGGCTGAAGACGAAGAGCGTGCCGTTGGAATTGCCGCCCCACAGGATCCCCGTGAGGGAGACGGTAGTGCTGCTGACACTCTTCCAGACACCCGATCCGCTGTCGCCACCGAGCACGATGGTTGCCGAGGAGCTGACGAAGGTCTGGCAGAGCTGCACGATGTTGGTGCCCGAGACACCGGTATCGACGCAGGTATTGCTCACCGTGCCCTGGGTCCAACCGGTGGTGCGACCGACCTTGTTGATCACCGTGCCGATGGTGAAGTGGTCGTTCAGATCCTCGCTGACGATGCTGAAGGAGCCGACGATATCCAGTGACCCGTTATTGGGTCCAGAGGTGCGGGCGATGGCGCCGAGGGCCTGGTTGTTGCCATCGATATAGGCGGCGCGGGACGCGTCGCTGAAGCGGCAGCGGCGCCCGCGCGGGCAGCCGTTGGCATTCCTGAAATAGTCCGGGTCAGCCACTTCGGTCGCAATCTGGGTCGGATCGGTGGACTGCAGCGGCTGCCAATAAGGCGTGCTTTCCACCCCACCCTGCGTATTGGTGCAGTGCGACGCAGTGACGAACGACTTCTCGGTGCCGGAGGTGGCGTTGAAGCCTACCGAGCAGAGGTAGCCGGGGAAGTTGATCTGGACGCCGGCGCGGACGGGGCGATCCACCACATTCTGCAGGCTAGCCAGTTGCAGGATCGGATCGGCCCGCTCGACGACCGCCGCTTCTGCGGGGATGCCGAGCTGCGCCAGCGCCGAGTGCACGCTGGCCATGGCGCTCAGATCGGTGACCCCGACGTGCACCCGATTGAGGGCTTCATCGTTGTCGATGAACACTGCTCCATCCACCGCGAGAGCTTCGGGTGAAGCCTCGTGGAACCACGAATCCAGCTGACGATACAGGAAGGCGCCTGGCAAGATCTTGACCTGGCCGGGCTGGAGGCCGCGACTCTGGAGATAGGGCGCGAGCGCGACTTCGGCCCGGCGGCGATCGGCGCCCGCCTGGAGGTACACGGTCGGAATCCCGTTCCGGTCGAGGAACATGCCGCCGAACCCCTGGATCTGCCGGTCCAGCTGATCCTGGCTGGGGGGCTCGGCCTGCGAAACCTGCTGGTTCGGGAAGGGAGTAATCGGTCCATTCAAATCGGAGTTGCTGCAAGCGGCCAATAGGGCCGCACCCGCCGCAGCAAGGCGGAGCTGAGAACGCACGTGGTGCATGGCAACCTCTGTAGGAAAGCGGTGGAAGCGCGAACCGTTGATGATAAGGAGTCCGCAAAGGGCACGCCAGGGGACCGGGCGACCCGGACTAAATTCCCGCCATCTCTGAACGCAGGAAGCTGCATGACTGTCTCAGCCGGCGGGCTGCTCAGTTGGTGGGAGCGGCTGCGCGCGCTGCCCGGCGGCTCCTGGCTGTTCAGCCGAGCCCTCGGCTGGCTGGTGCCGTACAGCGGGAGTATCCACGCGCGGGTGCGGGAGCTCCGGCCGGGGTATGCGCGACTGACGCTGCGCGAACGCCGCGGTATTCGGCAGCATCTCGGCTCGGTGCACGCCGTTGCGCTGGTGAATCTGGGCGAGCTGACCAGCGGGTTAGCGATGCTGAGCGCGCTCCCCGCCGGTGCCCGCGCGATCGTCACCCAGCTCTCGGCCGAATACTTCAAGAAGGC
>DASYPD010000459.1:0-4315 GCA_036007005.1 Gemmatimonadales bacterium | reverse complement strand
CCCCTAGCCCCTAGCCCCTAGCCCCTAACAACTACCTAATAGGTAATCTGAAGACTCGTCGTCAGCATCCGATCCGTCTTCGCGAGCGCCGGCGAGGGCGGCGCGTGATTGTACTTCACCACATAACCCGCCTTGAGCCCGAAGTGCGTCGAGATTGGCGCCACCAGCGCGCTCTCGCTGTTGATCCGGTAGTCGCTGCTCGTCTCGAGATTGGGCAGGAACTCGAGCGTCTGCTGGAAATAGGTGGTCTTGGTGAAGAGCTGCTTGTAGCGGCCGGCCGCCCGGCCTGAGACGAAGTTGTCGGTCACCGTCGCATCCACGCTCGGATCTGGGAACAGGTGTTGCTGCACCAGGCCCACCCCAGCCTCGAAATCCAGCTCATTCATCGCGCTCCTCCAGGCGAGCAGCGCAAGGCCGATGCCTTCGTCGGTACGGTGATCGATCCCGGCGAAGCGGTTTCGCTCGTAGCCCACGAAGCCGTACGCCGAGAGTCGTGCGCCGAGGGAATAGTCGGCTCGAAGCCGGACGAGTTGACTGTTAGCAGTCTGGACTCCCTCGCTTTTCCCGTAGACCAGCGCGAAGGTCTGGGTGAACAGCACCTTGCCCGCCTGGGCGGTGAACTTGTCGCCGAGATTGAATGTGGTGAGATGGGTGTTCCCGGCGGTATTCACGAGCCCGACGTCGCCGGTAAAGTTGACCGCTTTTTTCTTCTCCTGTGCCTCCATCGATACCGACACCATGATCGCCACCAATAACAGCACGCTCGATCGGCACACTGGACTCACGGAACACCTCCTCACGAATCACTGCGGATAACCCGCTCTCAGCTGTTCCTGTAATCTCCTGTCCTCCCCGAAGGCATCCTCATAGAAGAAGACCTGACCGTTCTCCCGTGCCACTGCCGTTGCGTACACAACGAGAACGGGGACGCTCTGCCGCAACCGGACATACACCGGTCTCCTCCCGGCCAGCACGGCTTGAATCCTCCCGCTGCTCCATTCCGGCCGGTCGAACAACAGCAGTCTGGCCAGCAGTGCTCCGTCGGACACCAGGATGGGCCGGTGGACCGGATCCGGCGGAAGCGGATGTCCCGGCAAGGCTCCGGAGAGCGAGAATCCCGGGCTCCCGGAGAGCACGAAGTCCACGCCCCCACCCAATCGCAGCATGGTGATCACGCCAGCGAGCACGGGTCGATCCCTGGGGATACCAGCCCGGGCGACGCTCATGTCGATTGGGGAGAAAACTGCTTCGCGGGTGGGGAAGCCATAATGCGCCCGCAGCGCCGGAACGCTGATGAAAAGCGGGTGCTGCCCCTCGAGCTCCCCCTCCTCGCCCCGTGGTAGCCAGCGCCAGCGCTCGAGCGCGAGCTCCATCTGGTGGATTCGCTTGCCGAAGTGGGTCGTCAACAGCCGCCAGGTTGGCTCCGAAAGAACCCCATCGACCCGGATTCCCTGCCGCACCTGAAACGCGCGGATGCCGTCGGCCAGCTCCGCGGTGAGCACGCTGTCGCCCTGACGCGGAGTTCCGGCCTGCGAACCCAGGTCGCCGAGGGCAGCGAGTAACCGGCGCAGCCGGCTGGCACCCGGGTATCGGCTTCCTTCGCTAACCCTGTTGCCTTTGGGCTTCGGCAATCGCAACGAAACTGAGTCCCGCGCCAGCGCCCGGTAGTGAATCAGTGCCCGCTTGAGTTGTTGATACTGATCCCACTTGGGCTCGAGCGCCGAAAGGAGCGGTCCAGGTTCGCTGCTCGTCCGGAGTTGTGCGACAGTGCCCGACGCATCGAACGCCACTGCCAGTCGGCTTCCGATTCGGCCCCGCGCGAGCGCGCGCACCAGGCGCAATGCACCGATGGTGAGCGCCGCGTCGAAGCGCACGGCCTGCTCGGCATCGGCGCCGCGACGATCCAGCGTCGCCGCCAGGGCGCTCAGCTGAGCCGCATCGTAATCGTCGGGGTTGAGCCCCCGATCGCCGAGCGTGGCGAGCGCATCGAGCAACGCGTGAGCCTGCGGGGTCGGACGGCCCTGGTGCATCCACAACGGCGTCCAGCCGCTGCGGGCGTAAAGCACCCGCGCCTCAGCCTGAACGTCCGAGAAGTGCCCCCAGTGAATGGCCGGGTGCCGGCCCTGCTCGACCAGGTGCCGCAACAGCGTGCTCTGGGCCGACAAGATTCCCGCCAAACGGGTCAGCAGGAGAGCTCCGAGCAGCGGGCGAGCCAGCATGGCTGTCAAGTTAGCGTGAGAGCGGCAACCAGAGCTGAGCGCTATTCTCCAGTATGACGCAAACGGGCTCGAGCCTGCTCGAGGCGGCCGCCGAGCTGGCCGGGCTCACCGGTGCGGCGGCGCTCAAGTACTATCGCCGCGATGTCGCGGTGGAACGGAAGGACGACGGCTCGCCGGTGACCATCGCCGATCGTACTGCGGAGCAACTGGCGCGCGACTGGATCGGGCGACGCTTTCCCACTGACGCGATTCTCGGGGAGGAGTTCGGCGCCGTCCCGGGCAGCAGCGGACGTACCTGGCTGGTCGATCCGGTGGATGGCACCAAGACATTCGTGCGCGGAGTGCCGCTCTGGGGCAGCCTGGTCGCGATCGTCGAGGGCGACAGCGTGCTCGCCGGCGCGGCTGCCTTTCCCGCTCTGGACGAGCGGATCGCTGCCGCCCCCGGCGAAGGCTGCTGGCACAACGGCGCGCGCTGCCGCGTGAGCGAGGTCGCTCGCCTCTCCGAGGCAACCGTGCTCACCACCAACGAGCACGGCTTCGAGCCGGAAGCCCGGCGGGCCTGGAACGCACTTGCCAGCACGGCCGCGGTCGTGCGCACCTGGGGAGATTGCTATGGCTATCTGCTGGTGGCGACCGGCCGGGCCGAGGTAATGGTCGACGCCAAGCTCAACCCCTGGGATTCGGCGTGTTTCGTGCCGATCATCACGGAAGCAGGTGGCGCGATCAGCGAGCTTGCTGGCCTGACAGCGTGGAATCTGGCGAGTGCGCTCGCGACCAACGCCGCGCTCGCCACCCAGGTAGGGAGCTTCTTCCGGTGACTTCGCTCAGCAGGCGTGAGTTCCTGGCGGCGACCAGCGCGGCGCTGCTGGTTCCTCGGGTGCCGCAGCCGGCGCGACCCGTTCCCTCGCGGGCCCAGCTCGAATGGCAGCGCGATGAGCTCGCGCTCTTTCTCCATTTTGGGGTGAACACCTTCACCGATCAGGAATGGGGAACCGGGCGAGAGGATCCGCAGCTCTTCGCGCCGGCCAAGCTCGACGCCAGGCAGTGGGCGCGCGCCGCGAAGGCGAGCGGATTCCGCAGCATGATTCTGACCGCCAAGCACCACGACGGTTTCTGCCTCTGGCCGAGCCGGACGACGCCGCACTCCGTGGCCGGCAGCGCCTGGCGTGAAGGCAAGGGCGACGTGGTGCGCGAGTTCACCGATGCCTGCCACGCCGAGGGACTCAAGGCGGGACTCTATCTCTCACCCTGGGATCGCAACAACCCGGCCTACGGCGACTCGCCGCGTTACAACGATCTCTACTGCGATCAGCTCACCGAGCTGCTCAGCGACTACGGGTCGATTCACGAAGTGTGGTTCGACGGCGCCAACGGCGAAGGGCCCAACGGCAAACGGCAGGTATACGACTGGCCAAGGTTCTGGGGCCTGGTGCGGCGGCTGCAGCCGAAGGCGGTGATGTTCTCCGATGCGGGACCCGATATTCGCTGGATCGGCAATGAGCGCGGCTCGGCAGGCGAGACCAACTGGTCCACCATGGATCCCGCGGCGGTGCCCTACCCTGGCGCGAGCAGCGCGGCCATCATCCGCGCGCTGCAGCAGGGTGACCCCAGCGGCACCGTCTGGCGCCCCGGCGAAACCGATGTATCCATCCGGCCGGGCTGGTTCTACCATCCGGCGGAAGACGCCCGGGTTAAGTCGGCGGACGAATTGGTCGAACTCTACCTCACTTCGGTGGGCCGGAACTCCAAGCTGCTGCTGAACGTGCCGCCCACGCGCGACGGCCTGCTCCACGAGATCGACTCGGCGCGGCTGGCTGAGCTGCACGAGCGGCTCGCCGCGCTCTTCGCCCGGGATCTGCTGCGCCGGGATGCCAGCTGGCGGATGACCGGAGCGCGCAGCGCGGTGGAGGAGACCGAGCTCGGCAGCCTCGTCAGCGTCGGCTTGGCCGATCTGCGCGAGGACATCGAGCAGGGGCAGCTGATCGCGCGCTACGTGCTGGAGGGGTCCGATGGCGGGCCGTGGCAGACCTTGTCACGCGGCAGCACCATCGGCTATCGCAAGCTCGATCGCTTCGAACCGGTGGCGGTGCGGCGGG
>DASYPD010000458.1:0-2506 GCA_036007005.1 Gemmatimonadales bacterium | reverse complement strand
GGCTCGGCGAAATGACGAACCCCATCAACGGAATCGCCAAGCTCAGGCCAATGACGCCCGCGATCGCGCCCGCCATCCAGGCGAAGAATTTTCGTCGTGGCCCGATCGGCGTGTAAAATCCGCCCGTTACCTTCTCATCGTGGCTGTCAGTGCTTTCCATGAAGTCCATCCGTTCGCCCTAAGGCTCTGAAAGGGTCGCGTCTCACGCGCCCACCTCGGGGATCACGATCCCGTGAGGGCTGCGCTTCCCATGCAGCACGTCGAGCTCTTCCGGCTTGAGCAGTCCTTCTATCGGGATCTGAAGAAGCCGCGCGGCCTCTGCCAGACAATGCGCCCAGCTACAGTGATTCAGGAACAGCAGCCCTTGAGTATTTAGTGTCCCGCCCCGACTGCTATAGCCGAGGCCGCTGGTCAGGCGGCCGGTATGAAGCGGCCGGACAAGACCGAGGAGGACCTCGGGGCGAGTGTGCGTGACAAACAAGCGCGCAGCCACCTCCGGAGGAAACACCTGATCGCGCAGCGCCGCCGAGGCTTGATGGGCGCTCTCGTCATCGCTGCGCGGAACGCGGTAGCGGCCGGGCTCCAGGAGATACACGACGCGATGAGGCACCTTCCGATCCGCGAGCCGTTTGGAGGCGGCCAGCGCCTCCACAAGCTGATACGCTCCGACCGCCGTGACAATGATCCGGCTGTGGGCGGGGTCATACCCGGCCCAGTCCAATGCGAGCGCTCCCTCCGCCACGGCCCTCCGCGCTTCCGAGGCAGTGAACAGGTCGGGGATCGTGGTGCCCTTCGACACCACGGCGGTCCATATTTGTCCCTGCGTCTGATAGACCTGCTCCATGACGGCGGCGGCGGTGTTGAAGTCCGCCGGAAAGACCACGCGGGAGACATGCGAGAGCTCCCCAAGAAGGGCTTCGCAGAGGCTCGGATCCTGATGCGATTGCTCGTTCTTGCCGTTCTCCCAGGTGTGTGAGGTGAGGATCAGCGGAATCGATAACCACCGCTGCGCGCGCCCCGCTTCTCGGCAATGGTTCGCGAAGATGATTTCCTGCCGCATGATGCCATGCATCTTCATCCCAAAGGCTTCATAGGTACAGATCAAATTAATGCCGCCCTTGTTCCCGAGCGCGGCGGCGGCGATCGCTTCTTCGTTCAACGCCGTAATGACTTGGCCGCCGAGCGCTTCCGGTACGTCGGGTTCGGGGGCCGTCACGCGAAACTTCAGCAGTTCCAGAGTCTTGAACAACCGATTGGAGCGCATCTCGTCCGGATTGCCGACGTGCGGGCGCAGATGCGGATTCGCGCGCACCATGAGCGCGAACATCGAGTCGACGGCTTCCATCGGCGAGGCCTGCGTCGGCGACATCGAATTCTTCCGGGCGGCTTCATCCACCGGACGAAATGGCGTCACCGGGATCTCCTTGAGTTGCACAGACCGAAGCACCAGGGAATTATCGCGCTCCCGAGGCCGTCGCGATGTCGCATGATGTTGAAACCCATGGAGCGCCTCCAACAGCTCGCCGGGCGGCACCCATAAGTTTCGCGCCCCTTCATTGAAACGCACCGCGGCGGCGGGGTCGGCCGACGGGTTCGACTTCAACGGCAAGTTATGAGCCAAGTTGGTGCCCTCGCCGGGAAAACCGGCGCCTTTGGGCGCGACGGCAATGCCGTACGGCAGCCGGACCGGATAGTGCTCCTTTCCCGACCCAATCACCTCCCATGCTCGAGCCAACCGCGTTTCCATCTCGAAGATCGCCCAGACAAACGCCGCGGGGTCGCGCCCATCGAACAGAATCGGGTCAAACCCATTCAGCTCAAGATGGTTGAGGAACCAGTGCACGCCGCCCGATTGTGACATCGTCGTGCGCTGGTCAATGCGCCGTCCATTATTGATCATGATCGGCGTGACGAGACCACAGTCCTCCCCGCGCCACCAACGGGGCGCCCAGTCGCTTCCACGTTGCTCTTCAAACGCGCCGTCCGACAAGAACACCACCAGACGCTCGCCCGGCAGCGGCATATGCTCATATTCCAACTCCGCAAATC
Organism: Gemmatimonadales bacterium; assembly: GCA_036007005.1. Lineage (GTDB taxonomy): Bacteria > Gemmatimonadota > Gemmatimonadetes > Gemmatimonadales > GWC2-71-9 > JABFSM01. The sequence continues at coordinate 457 of DASYPD010000458.1, read as the reverse complement.
CCAGATAGCCGCCCTCCATCAGGCCGCCCGCGGTGTGGGGATTCACATGGCTTCCGAGCGGTGAATCTTGGCGCCCATCGGCACCGAGCCGGTAGGAATAGAAATCCCTGACGTATCGGGTCAGCCCTTCATCCGACACGCTGTAGCGCTGCGCGTGCGCGGGCGTCATGTTTCCCACCAACAGATTCAGGGAATCCACCGCCGACACGCAGTGCCCCTGGCCCATTAACCAGGCGCGCGTGACGCCGGTCAGCGCATTGACCCCCAGGTACCCGGCATAGGCCGGGACCATGTTGAGCGACCCGCCGGTATGACCCTCCGGTTGATGCTTGAAATCCTCCGGCTTAAGCGGCCGCCCGTCGAGATAGACATTGCGGGCGTACGTCTCATGCACGACCAGCCACATCCCCGCGGCGGAAAGTCGGTCCAGGGCGTACAGAAGGTCGTAGAAGCCGAC
>DASYPD010000457.1:0-8700 GCA_036007005.1 Gemmatimonadales bacterium | reverse complement strand
CTGCTCCAGGTTGAGCGCCGGCGCGAAGAGCCGCTGCCGCAGCTCCGCCTCCGGAGCGCCGTTGGGCGCGATCGTGAGGCAGCTCACCGGACAGACGTCCACGCAGGCGTCGCACTCGATGCAGAGCGGCGCGCTGAAATGCGTCTCGATGTCGCAGTTGAGGCAGCGCTCCACCTCCCGGGCGGTCTGCTCCGGCGTGAAGCCCAGCTCCACTTCGACGGTGATCTTGGAGAATCGCTCCACCAGCTCCGCGTGCTGCATCTTGGCGCGCGGCGACGGGTTGTAATCGTTGCTGTAGCTCCAGGAGTGCATCCCCACTTTCGAGCTTACCAGCGTCATTCCCTGTGGCGGACGCTCCGTCAGCGGCAGCCCCTGGCAATGCTGGTGGATCGAGATCGCCGCTTCGTGCCCGTGCGCCACCGCCCAGATGATGTTCTCCGGCCCCCACGCCGCGTCGCCTCCAAAAAAGACGCCGGGCCGCGTGCACTGCATCGTCGCGCGGTCCACCACCGGCATGTTCTGCTCGTTGAAGTCGATGCCGATGTCGCGCTCGATCCAGGGGAACGCGTTTTCCTGCCCGATCGCCAGGATCACGTCATCACAAGGGATCACGACGCTATCGATGACCTCGTGGCGCTGTTTCCCTCCGCTCTCGCTCCAGCGCAGCCGCTCGAACTCCATTCCCACCAGACGTCCGTCCTCGAGCACGAAGCGTTTCGGCGCGTGGTTCTCGATGATCTCGACGCCTTCTTCCTCGGCGTCCTCGAGCTCCCACGGCGAGGCCTTGAAATACGGGCGCGAGCGCCGTGCGATCACCTTGATGTCGGTGCCGCCGAGCCGGCGCGAGGTGCGGCAGCAGTCCATCGCGGTATTGCCCACTCCGATGATCAGCACCCGCTTCCCGATCGCATCGAGGTGGCCGAAGTGGACCGCCTCGAGAAACTCGATTCCGATCTGGATCCGTTCACTCTCCCAGCGACCCGGCAGCTCGAGTTCCTTCCCCTTGGGCGCCCCGCTCCCCACGAAAACGGCATCGAACCCTTCGGCCAGCAGGGCCTTCATGCTGGGGACCGGCGTTTCGTAGCGGATCTCCACGCCCATATCGAGGATGTAGCCCACCTCTTCGTCCAGCACGCTGGCGGGCAGCCGGAACGCGGGAATGTTGGTGCGCATGAGTCCGCCGGGCCGGGCCAGCTTCTCGAAGATCACGCACTGATAGCCGAGCGGCATGAGATCGTTGGCTACCGTGAGCGACGCCGGGCCCGCGCCGACCAGGGCGATACGTTTCCCGTTCTTGAGCTCCGGTGCCTTGGGCAGCCGGTCGGTGATATCGTCGCGCAGATCGGCCGCCACCCGCTTGAGCCGGCAGATGGCCACCGGCTTCCCGTCTATGCGCCCTCGGCGGCACGCCGGCTCGCAGGGGCGATCGCAGGTCCGCCCCAGGATCCCGGGAAACACGTTCGATTCGCGATTGAGCAGGTAGGAATCGCTATAGCGGCCCTGGGCGATCAGGCGGAGATACTCCGGCACGTTCGTATGCGCCGGACACGCCCACTGGCAGTCCACCACTTTGTGGTAGTAGCTGGGATTGCTGACGTCTGTCGGATGCATGCCCGGCCTGGATTCCCTGGGAGGAGCTACCCCCGAATCATCGCCCCGCAACCGAGCCGCTGGCAATGGGGTGGCTCACTGGGCACCGGTCACTGGTCACTGGTCACTGGTCACCGGTCACTGGTCACTGCTCAGTCCCTCCCCGGCCCACTCACGCTCCCACTGCCACTGGGCTCTGCCACCACCTCCGGTTCCGGCGTGAAATCCTCCCCGGGGTTGATGAAGCGATCCCGCTCCAGCCGGAACTGCTTGTCGTAGAGTTGCCGGTAGCGTCCGCCGGCTGCGAGCAGCTCGCGATGGGTGCCGCGTTCCACCACCTCGCCTCCTTCCAGCACCAGAATCTGATCGGCGCTCATGATCGTCGAGAGCCGATGTGCGATCACGAAGGTGGTGCGTCCCGCGCGCAGGGCGCGCAAGCCGTCCTGGATCATACCTTCGCTCTCGCTGTCGAGGCTCGAGGTGGCCTCGTCGAGCAGCAGGATCGCGGGATCGGCCAGGATCGCGCGGGCGATCGCCACCCGCTGCCGTTGACCACCCGAGAGCCGTACCCCGCGCTCGCCCACCACGGTGTCGTATTGCTTCTCGAAGCCCTCGATGAATTCATCGCAGTGCGCGATCCGGCTCACCCGCTTCACGTCCTCGAGCACAGCCCCGGGGCGGCTGAAGCGGATGTTGTCGGCGATGGTGCCGTCGAACAGGAAATTGTCCTGCAGCACGATGCCCAGCCGGCTGCGATAGTCCCGCAGCCGGAGCGTTGCCAGGTCGCGGCCATCCACCAGCACCCGGCCCTCGAGCGGCCGGTTGAACGCCATCACCAGGCTGATCAAGGTGCTCTTGCCCGAGCCGCTCGAGCCGACCAGGGCGGTGGTCGACCCCGCCGGCGCCGTGAAGGAGATCTGCTTGAGCACCCGGACGCCGGGGTTGTACTCGAAAGAGACCTCCTCGAACACCACCTCGCCGCCGACCGCGTCGACCGGGACCCGGGTGGCGTCTTCGTCGTCCTCCGTCGTCATCTGCCGCAGCTCGCGGATCCGGTCGAGCCCCGCGAACGCCTCGGTGATCTGGGTGCCGATCGAGGCGATCTGAATCAGCGGCGCCGCCATGAGGCCGGTGAAGAACACGTACATGACGAAATCGCCGAGCGTCATCCGGCCCAGGATGATGTCGCGCCCGCCGATGTAGATCATCACCGCGCCGATCGCGCCCACCACCACGCTCGAGAGCGCGGTGACGGCGCCCACGCCCGTCATCGTGGTGGCGACGTTGCGGAACAGCTTGTGCACGCCCTTCGCGAAGGTGTAATCCTCGCGCCGCTCGGCGACGTACGACTTCACGATGCGGATCCCGCCGAACGATTCCGTGAGCCGCCCGCTCACCGCCGCCATCAGCTTGCTCCGTTCGCGGAAGATCGGACGCAGCTTCTTGAACGCGATCGTCATTCCCCCGGCGAAGACGAGCAGCACGGTCAGGGTGCCCGCGGTGAGCCGCCAGTTGAGCCAGAAGAGCGCCGCCATCGCGATCAGCCCGGTGAGCAACCCGCCGGCGAGCTGCACCAGTCCCGTGCCGACCAGATTGCGAATCCCCTCCGCGTCGTTCATCACCCGGTTGAGCAGGATGCCGGTCTGGGTCGAGTCGAAGAAGCGCACCGGCAGCCGTAGCACGTGGGCTTGCACCTCGCGCCGCATGTCGGTGATCGCCCGCTGCGCGGCAATGCCGAGCACCCGCGTCAGCGCGAACGCGGTCGCGGCCTGCACCAGGGTGGCGCCGAGCACCGCTCCCGCCAGCGGCAGCAGCAGGCGGGTCTCCCCGGCCTTGATCACCTTGTCGATCAGGTATTTCGAGCTCGCGGGGAGCACCAGTCCCGCCATCCGGTTGACCAGCATGATCCCGAAGCCGAAGGCCAGCCGGCCGCGATAGCGCCAGATCAGCTCGCGCGCTTCGCGCCAGACGACGTGGAGCGAGACTTTTTTCTTTTTCTTCTGCTCCGGAGCCTCAGCCATTAGTTCCCCTAATCCCTATCCCCTAACCCCTATCCCCTAACCCCTAACCTCTTCTCCACCATTTCTCTGTAGTAGGCAACCAGCGCGCGCCCCACCGCGCACTCGGTCGCGATCCATTCCGTATTGAGAAACGCTCGTGGGTACTGCGCGCGCAGCTCGGCCAGCCAGGGCTGCACCTTCGCGTAGAAGAAGAGCCCCTCGCTCGCGCTCTCGGCGAGGTAATCGGGATTCACGATCCCGTGCTTCGCCATCCCGTAGGCCATCTCCCAGTAGCCGCTCACCTGGCGCCAGAACGCATTCTGACGATGCTCGTAGTGGCTGAGGGCCAGCGCCTCGGTTGCGGTCTTGGGCCAGAACTGCCCCCCGATGAAGCTCCGCGCCTCTCGCATCGTACTCTCGCGCCGCAAATCGTAGAGCCGGAGCACCAACTCGGCGTCGTGATGGTCGGGGGCATCCTTGATCCCCGTCCTCGCTCGGGGAATCGGCATTCCTGTCATTTCGCTATCCTGTCATGGCGAGGGGGCCGCAGGCCCCGTGGCAATCTGGTTGTCGTGGCGAGGGCCCGCAGGGGCCGTGGCGATCTGGTTGCTGATCGCCTGGAGAAAGAGCTCGACGTAGGCGAGGACGGCCTGCGCCGGCTCCCGCCGGTACACGAACGGCAGCACGTCGCGGCTGAGGGCGTCGGCAAACAGCGTTCCCATCAGCGTCGCGGTCGCCGCGGTTACGTCGAGCGACGGCTGCACCAGCCCCGCGGCGCGGCACCGCTCCAGGTAGGTGCCCAGCTCCCGGCCCGCACAGGCCGTCGCGCTGTTGTCCTTGGGATAGAGCTCGGGATGCGCCTCGATTTCTCCCAGCGCGGTCCGGATCACGGCCCGGCGCGCCCACAGCCCGCCCCAGGTGATCCGCGCCCACTGCAGCAGCTCCTCGCGCACGTTGCGCGGCGCCTCGGGCAGGAGATTCGGCTCGCGCCGCTCGCAGGCACACTGGATCGCTTCGGAGAGCAGCGCGGTCTTGGAGCCGAAATGGCGGAACAGGGTGACTTCGTTGACCCCCGCCCGCTGCGCGATCTGCCGCGTCGTGGTGCCGCGAAAGCCGGTTTCGGCGTACAGCTCTGTGGCGGCGTGCAGGATCTTGTCGCGCAGCGGCATGGCTGGCCAACCTAGCGGCGCTCGCCATGCGATGCAAGCGGGTACTTGCAGGGTGAGCCTAAGTCCCCGCGAGAAATACGCTTAGCCCGGTTAGTTTTGGAGCTATGCAGCCTGTTGGGAAGTACACTGCCCACTGCCACTGGCTTTTAGTACTCGCCTGCTTGGTCGGCGGGTGCCGCGCAGACTACCGAGCTTCCAAAGAGAGCACCTTCGCCGCAAGCAGTAATCCGAACACCCGCGGCAGCGTGCCAATGATCAGCCACCCCACAATCATCGCCTTCTGGCTCGCCACGGCTGATACGATTCCCTCCGCGGCGCGGAGCACCGCCCGCGAGCAGTTCCGCCAGTCCAACGCCCTGATCGCGCGCTATCTCGACGACACCGACATCGGCCTCGTCGCGACGGTGAACGACACCGTGGTGATTCAGCTCGCCGGCGGCTTTCGTCGCACCGTGATGTTGAGCGGGCTCGACTTTCCCTACGGCTATGTCTTGATCGAGCCCGGCTACGCCGAGGAATTCCATACCGGCATCGAGGCGGAGGCAGACCTCGAGAGCGCGATCGCTGACTATTTCGGCTTCGACACCGACAGCCCGGCGCCGAAGCACCGCATCGCTCAGCGCCTCCCGGAGACCCCCACTCCCCCGATAGCCCGCCCCACCGCGGGCCACTTTCCCATGAAACCCTGATTCTTGCTCCTAGCTATCATTTGGTGCCCTCTGGCTGGTGCTGCCCCAGTCCCCAACGAGCAAACTTCATGAGCTCTGCGCCCCGAGTCCCAGTGCGGCTCCTCCTCGCGGCCGTCGTTCTCGCCGTGCTGAGCTACGTCGCCGCGCGCGGGGCCGGAGCCGCCCCGCCCCTGGGTCGCTTTCTCGATCCTGCCAATGGAGTCTGGGCCCTCGCGCGCACCGCCGAGTTTCCCGCCCGGAGCGAGGTCCGCCTTCCCGGCCTCACCGCGCCGGTGCGGGTGCTCTCCGACGATCGCGGCGTACCTCATGTCTTCGCTGCCAGCGAAGCGGATGCCTGGCGCGCGCAAGGGTATCTCGTCGCACGCGACCGGCTGTTCCAGCTGGAGTTGCAGACCCGCGCCGCCTCGGGAACCCTCTCCGAATTGCTCGGCCCGCGTGCCGTCGAGGCCGATCGCGCCGCCCGCCGCCGCGGTTTTCCCTGGGCCGCCGAGCGGGGCTTTGCCGCCCTCGATTCCTCGGTGCTCATCGTGCGCGCGGCGCGGGCCTATGCGGAAGGCGTGAATAGCTGGATCGGCCAGCTGCGCCGCGCCGAGCTGCCCTTCGAGTACCGGCTGTTGCACGCCCGCCCGGCACCCTGGCGACCCATCGATACGTTCTACCTCTTCCTCCAGATGGGCTACACCCTCGCCTGGGACGACGAGACGCTCAATAAGCTCAGGGTGCGCGACGCCGTCGGGGCCGCAGCCGCCGAGGCGCTCTTCCCGCTCAACAGTCCGATTCAGGAGCCGATCCAGCCCAACGGCCAGCGCAGCCCCCGCGCCGACTTCCTGCGGCCCTTCCCGCCGCCGGGCTTTTTGTCCACGGAGTCATTGCGAGGCCGCGACGCGGCCGAGGCAATCTTCTCGCCCCGCCCACTCGACGCCATCGGCAGCAATAATTGGGTCGTGGCGCCGGGCCGCACCGCCGCGGGTTATGCCTTGCTCGCCGGCGACCCCCATCTCGAGCTGTCGCTCCCCTCGGTCTGGTACGAAATCCACTTGCACGTTGCGGGGGGCATCGATGTCGCCGGCGTCACGTTTCCCGGGGCTCCGGGCGTTGTCATCGGATTCAATCGCGAGGTCGCCTGGTCCTTTACGAACACGGGCGCTGACGTGCGCGATCACTACGCCGAAGTCGTGGATGATGCTGCGCGTCCCGCGCGCTACCGGCTCGACGGCGTCTGGAAGCCGCTCGAGCTCCGCGTCGAGACCGTGCGGGGCCGTCGCGGCGAGACGCTCGCCGTCGATACCGTGCGCTTTACCCACCGGGGTCCCCTGGTGCGTGCGGGCGGGCAGTGGCTTTCGCTCCGCTGGACCGTGTTCGAAGCGAAGACGCCGGGCGAGGAGTTCCTCCGCCTGGACCGCGCCCACACCGTGCAGGAATGGCTCGACGGCTGGAAGGATTACGTCGCCGCGGCGCAAAATGGCGTCGTCGCCGACCGCGCGGGCAGCATCGCGATCCGCTCGACGGGCTGGTTCCCGCTGCGCCCCGGCGATGGCCGCGGCGACGAGGTGCGCGACGGGAGTAGTAGCGCCAGCGACTGGACCGGCTTTCTGCCCCTCGCGGCCTATCCCTTCGCGCGCGATCCCGCGCAGGGCTATCTCGCCTCGGCCAACCAGCAGCCGGTGGATCCCCGTGCTAACCCGCACTATTTCGGCGTCAACTGGTATTCTCCCTGGCGTGCGCTCCGGCTCAACCAGCTGCTCCGCGCCGACTCCGCCGTCACCCCCGAGGCGATGCGAAAGCTCCAGACCGACCCCGGCAGCGCGCGCGCCGACGCGTTCGTGCCGCTCCTGCTCGGCGCGGCGCAGGCGAGCGAGAGGGCGGGCCAGGGCGATACGCTGCTCCGGCACGCCGCGGCGCTGCTCGCGGAATGGAATCGCACCTACACCCGCGAGAATACCCGGGCCGTCCTCTTCGAAGCCGCCATGACCGCGTTGCCCTCCTTGGTGTGGGATGAGCTCCCGCAGGAAATGCAGAGTGACGGCACCGCCCGTCCCGTGCTGCTGCCCGAGGAAGCGATTCTCCTGGAGCTGGCGGCCGATAGCACCAACACCTGGTGGGACCGGCGCCGAACTCCGGCGGTCGAGCATCGCGATGCGATCTTCGCCGAAGCGTTGCGCCGGGGCTATCTCCATACCCTGCGCGACCACGGTCCCCCTGAGGGCGCCGGCTGGCGCTGGGCCGACGCGCATCACGCCAACATCTTTCATCTGCTCCGGATTCCGGGACTCTCCGCCCTGAACCTGGCGGTGCAGGGCGGGCCTTCGACCCTCGCTCCGTCGCCCGGCCGCGGCACCCACGGGGCCAGCTGGCGCATGGTGGTGGAAACGGGGCCGGTCCTCCGCGCCTGGGCCATCTATCCCGGGGGGCAGTCGGGTAATCCGGCCAGCGCCCGCTACCTCGACCGCTTGGCGCGCTGGCAGGCGGGCCAGCTCGATAGCGTGCTCTTTCCTGCTAACCCGCAAGACCTCCCCGCCGCGCGAGTGCGCGCGACCCTGCTCCTGAGCCCGCGGCCCTGATGCGGAGCGGGCTCGGCTTCCTCGCGCTGCTCGCCGCGTTCGTGCTGGCCTCCTGGCTCGGCTGGTGGGCGATTCCCGCCGTCGCGGCGCTCTGGGGTTTCTGGCGTCCGGCCGTCTGGCGGCCGCTCCTCTCCGCCGCCCTGGCGGCCGCGCTCGCGTGGGGGATCTGGCTGCTCGTGGATTTCCTCGCTGACCCCGGCGCGTTTGCCCGCCTCGGCCGCCGCCTCGGCGCGGTGCTGCCCTTGCCGCTGCCGGGATTGCTGCTCCTGAGTCTGCTGCTTCCCGCGTTGCTCGCCTGGAGCGCCGCGGCGCTCGTCTGCGGGTTAGCCAATGTTCGCTTAACTCCTGAGGGAGACAACCGATGACCCGCCCCCACCGTCCGACCGTCCTCACCGTTCTCACCGCTCTCACCGCTCTCACTGTCCGACCGGCCGGCCTTCGTGCCCAGGTCAACTACGACACGGTGCGGATCCGCACCATCCCCCTGAGCAAGGGCGTCTATATGCTGCAGGGATCGGGCGGCAACATCGGTCTCTCCGTCGGAGACGATGCCGCTTTCCTGATCGACGACCAGTATGCCGAGCTCTCCCCCAAAATCCTCGCCGCGGTCAAGGCCCTCACCGACAAGCCGCTGCGGTTCGTCGTCAATACCCACTGGCATGGCGACCACACCGGCGGCAATGAGAATCTG
>DASYPD010000456.1:0-5220 GCA_036007005.1 Gemmatimonadales bacterium | reverse complement strand
GCGAAGGTGAGCGGCGTCCGGCGGATGCCGGATCCCAGGCGATAGTCTGCCAGGGTCGCGCGGCCTCCGAGACTCAGCACTTCCTTGTGGTGCTCGTCGCTCAGCCTGAGGCCGAGCGTGGTCAGCAATCCGGTGCGGAGATCGGCGTGCAGCTCGACGACCGTCGAGTCGAGCGCGAGGCGGTGCTCGACCTTGTCAGTTTCCTTCCGCCAGACCAGGGCCATCGTATCCGTGGCGGCGCGCACGGTGCCCTCGAGCCTGCCGCCGATGGCGCGCAGGTCGACGTTGGCTCCGAGCGTGCCGGCGATGCGACCCTGCTCCCCGAGGCTGCCGAGCGGAAGCCGCCAGGCGGGGAAACTCTCGAGGCTGGCCTGCACGCTCCAGCTGCGGCTGCTGCGCCAATCACCCGACGCGCAGAAGCGCCCGGCCGAGGTATCGGCGGCGAGGCAGAGCGTACCGAGCCGCGCGCTGCCGGCGGAGAGTGAGGCGACCAGGGGTGCCGATCGCTCGGCGCGCCAACCGCCCAGTCTGGCGGTGTGCAGCGCGAGCGCGCTGACACCGCCTTTCCACGTCCTGGTCCAGAGTCCCCCCGTCAGCCCGAGGCGCAGCGTGTCGAGCGGGCTGGTGGCGCGGACGGCCAGCTGGTGCGCGTGACGGGTGCCGTGGAGAGAGACGACCACGGTATCGAAGCTCAGCGTGCCTAACCCGCCCTGCTGCCCGCGCAGCTCGATGTCGTTGCGGCCGTTGGCGGCCAGATCGACGGCGGCGGTGCCGGCCAGCTGGCGCAGCCTCCGGGTGCCGGAGACGAGGTTGCGGGCTTCGAGCCGTGCCCGCACTCGTGGGGCCTCCCGGGGGCCGCTCGCGCTGCCGCTGAACTGGAGGCTGCCTCTTGTGCGGGGCAGGGCGGTCCGCAGATCCGTGATGGCCAGGTCATAGGCGAGCGCGACGGTATCGTGGACGATCCCCTGGGCCCTGAGCCGGGCCGAACCCCAGTTGACATCAAACACCGGCAGGTCCCACGCGTGCGGCGCGAAACCGAATTCGGCGTGGCCCGCCAGCAGCTGCCCGCGCAGCTTGCCGCCGAGCGAATCGAGCTTGGCGTGGCCCTCCGGCCCGCTGCTGTCGATCGCGCCCGACGTCGTCGCGCGCAGCGTCACGGTCCCGGGCCATTTGGCGGGGTGAGGGAAGAGCGGCGCCGGCCGGATGCTGTCCGCGGCCAGCGCGAGGTCCCACTCGATGCGGGGCCACCAGGCGAGCTTGCCGGTGCCGGTCAATACGCCGTGCAACAGCGCGGCGGTGGAGCTGTCGAAGTTGAGCCGCTCGAGGTTACCCTGTCCCGTCAGGTGAAAATCGATGCTGCCCAGCTGGGGCGCGAAGCCGCCGGCGGTCATGGCGAAGTGGTAATCCTGCAGCGTCCCTCCCAGCGTGACCATGCCGTCGCGGAGCGTGAGGCCCCCGGGTGCATCTACCGTGATGCCGTCGATGAAGGCATCACCGAGAACGACCGGCAGCGGCGTCAGGGGACGCCTCATGCGCGCGTGCGTCAATCCCGCGGTATCGGGGGGCGCCGAATCGGGTAGGATGATGTGCAGCCCGCTCACGTGCAGGCGGCGGAACTCCAGCCGGCCGAACAGGAGCTTGGTCGGCTTCCAGTCGATCAGGGCGGAGTCCAGCTCGGCGCTCATCGCGCCGGAGCGATACTTGACGTGCAGGAAAACCAGCGGCCCCTTGAGCGGTCCGCGGATCTCGCCGATCTGGATACCGCGCGGGGACTTGCCGAGGGCGATCGAGAAGACCTTCTTCGCCACCGTCTTGTTCGAGAGGGACAGCGTCACCACGGCGGCGAGCAGCAGCACCAGGCAGCCGAGCCCGAGCAGGATGCCGAGGACGACGCGGCGGGCGCTCACAGGTCGGGTCCCATGGAGATGTGAATCCGGAAGGGCCCATGGCCCTTGCTCAAGCCCTGCGCGAAGTCGAGCCGAAGCATGCCGATGGGCGAGATGAAGCGGATCCCCACGCCGACGCTGTAGCCGAGGCCGGAGAGCGACAAGCGCTCAGTGGCGTTGCCCGCATCGCTGAAGATCGCCACCGCCCAGTGTCCGAGAAGCCGGTATTCTACCTCCGCGCTTCCGACCACCAGCGCCGCGCCGCCGATGATATTGCCGAGCGAATCCCGCGGGCTCAGCGAGGAGTAGCCGAAGCCGCGGACGCTCACATCGCCGCCGGTGAAGAAGCGATAGGTCGGCGGCAAGCGGTGGAAATCACGGGCGAAGAGTCGGCCCACCTCCGCGCGGGTGAGCAGCCGGAATTTGGGAGCGAAGCCATAGATCAGCTTCGCGCTGCCGCGGAGCTGGAGGAACGAAGCCGTGGAGAGTAGGATCTTCTCGGCTCCCTGGAGGTCGACTTCGGCATGAATCCCGCGACGGGGGAAGCTCCGATCATCCGCGCGGGTACGCTCCCAGCTCAGGCGGCCCACCAGCAGGTTGGCCTTGCCGCTGTCCTGGCCGATCTCAAAGGAGGCGTGCTGATAGCCGAGCGAGAGCGTCTCCAGCCAACCCAGCCGGTGGCGGAACAACCGGGCGCCGCCGACATAGTTGCGGCCGATGAAGTGCTGCGGCTGGAGGGCCTGGAGCGGATTGACTTTGACACTCAAGCGGGAGAACCCGCCGAAGAAGGTCAGCACGCCGTTGGGGTGGCCGATGCCCGGGACATTGTAGCGCAGCGCGGCGCTCTGCTCGAGCGGGGAGAGCACCAGCGCCGCCTCGGCGTAGTGACCATCGGAGTTGATGCGCCGCCAAATCCCGTTGCTGCGCCCCCGTGGACCGGTGTCGGTGCCATAACCAACGCCCAGTTCGTAAGTCCAGAGCTTGCGGGGTTCGAGCAGCACCCGAATCGGCACCTCGAGATCTTTCGCCTCCTTGCGCTGCGGCAACACCTCGACGCGCGCGAAGTAGGGATCCTCGGAGAGGGCGGTCTGCAGCTCGAGCAGCTTGTGCTGTCCGTACCACTGGCCGGTCTTGAAGGGAATCTTCTTGCGCAGCAGGTCCTCGTCGAGATAATTCTGCTCGAAGGCGACCGGCCCGAACTTGAAGCGTTCTCCCGTGTCGAAGCGGATCAGGATATCGGCGGCACGGGCGTCGCGGTCCACCAGCACGGCGGTGGTGTCGAAGTCGGCATCGAGGTAGCCGCTGTCGGATGCGACGGTGAGGATGGCAAGTTTGCCCGCCTCGTAGCGCGCGTCGCGCAAGGTGTCGCCCCGATGCAGCGGAAAGGCTGCGACGGCCTTCTGCACCCCCGGCGAATCCTTGCCGGGGCCGTTCACCTCGATCGAAACGCTGCGCACCTTGACCACGGGACCCGGGTCAATGACGTACTCCGCGACCCATTCGGCGGGGCCCGGCTGCAGGGACTCGACGATCCGGGGTTCGTAATAGCCAAAGGGGCGAAGCGCGGTTTGGATGTCGGTTTTGGCGTGGCGATGGAGGTGAACGATGCGCGCATGGGTCAGTTTGCCCGTGGATGCCTCGCGGGCCAGCTGCATGACTGCGAGGATGTTTCGAGTCAGCTCGGCATTGACACCGGAGAGCACCACCCGGACGGTCGAGGAATCCTGCGCGGAGAGCGGCGCGGTTACCAGGGACGCTGCGAGCGCCAGCATCCGAGCTCGCCGTCCGACCGTCCGACCGTCCCACCGCCTGACCCAGAGCGCCATCTATATATGCCCTCCCTGTCCGCAAGGGAGACGACACGGCCGAAGCCACGATGACACCGGGACTTGGAGGACGGCGGTGCGGGGGGGGACCCCTCCGGACGTCGCCCGGGTGTGCGAGTGCGAACTCCGCTGCTCTTCCGCCTCTTGTGGGACGCCCTGCGGGGCTGGTCGAAGGACGATGTTCCGCGGCTGGGGGCCTCCCTCGCCTACTACGCGCTGCTCTCGCTCGCCCCGATTCTCGTCATCTCGATCGGGATCGCCGGGCAGGTCTTCGGCCGGGAGGCGGTACGCGGTGAAATCGTCGCACAGATCGACGCGCTGATCGGCAGTGCGGGGGCGCAAGCCGTCCGCTCCATGCTCGAAAGCGCCGCGCGGCAGCCCGCGGGCATCGTCGCCATCACGATCGGAACGATCGCGTTTCTGGCCGCATCGCTCGGGGCGTTCCTCGAGCTGCAGCATGCGCTGAATACGATCTTCAAGGTGAGGCTGGAGCTCAGCCTGAAGCATGACCGCAAGAGCAAGGTGCGGGAGATCGTCACGGACCGGGTCAAGTCGTTCGGGATGGTGCTGGCGATCGCCTTTCTGCTGCTGGTGTCGCAGGCGCTCTCCGCGGCGCTCGCCGCCGCGGCGCACTGGCTGGCCGCCAGCTCCTTCGCGGCGCCGCTCTTCTGGCAAGCGGTGAATCAGGCCTGGTCGCTGGGAGTGATCACGGTGCTGTTTGCCCTGATCTACCGTTTCCTGCCCGATGTGCGCCTGGCGTGGGGCGACGTGTGGATCGGCGGAGTCGTGACGGCGTTGCTCTTCATCATCGGGAGGCAGCTGATCGGTTTCTACCTGGGGCACAGCACAATGGCATCGAATTACGGCGCGGCGGGTTCGATCGTCGTGCTGCTGCTCTGGGTCTATTACTCCGCGCAAGTCGTGCTGCTGGGCGCCGAAGTAACCCGGGTATTCGTCAGCCGGGAGGGCAAGAAGGCGCCGCCCAAGCGGTTTGCCCGGCGGGCCCCGAGCGCGCACCCGCACGCGCCCCGGGTGATGCCGCTGAGCCGTGAACGGTAACCGGGAGTCGTCCCGCTCACCGCTCACCGCTCACCGTTTAGGGCTTTTTGACTTTGTTCGGATACTGCTTGGTGATCCCGGCGGTCAGCGCATCGGCCATCATCAGAATCTGCTCATGGACTTTGTCGTAGGCCTCGACGTCGTCCTCCCAGTTCTTGGTCAGGTGCGCGACGACTTCCCTCGTGGTCAGATCGAGATGGGAGTGCATCATCCCTTTCATCGTTTCGAGCGGCCAGTTTGTGGGATTGGCGCTGCTCAGGAATGACGCGATCGAGTCCGCGTTCGTCGTCCAGCGGCCTGCCGCGGCGTCTTTGTTGGCGTTGTCCCCCTTCATCGCCGCATCGATGAGGTCGACCGCGATCATGATGTGGCCTTTGAGCAGACCGCTCAACTTGTCTTCAGCTGCATCGCCATAGAAGGGCTTGATGGCGCGGCCGATCTCTTCCTGG
>DASYPD010000455.1:0-9312 GCA_036007005.1 Gemmatimonadales bacterium | reverse complement strand
TTCTACGTACAGAAGGGCGTCAAGGGAGAATCCTCCGCTGGTACCGGCTCGTTTAGCCTCGGCTACATCGAAGTGCCGGTGCTGCTTAAGCTGCGCATGCCCGCCAAGGGTAACGGGAGCCAGTTCAGCCCTCATGTCTATGGGGGAGGCGCAATCGGCTTCAAGGCCGGCTGCACCATTAAGGCGCATCCGACGGGAGGGTCGGAGAGCTCAGAAAGCTGCAAGGTCGCGGGAAGCGAGCAGAAGAGCACGGACTGGAGTATCGTGGTCGGAGCCGGCGTGGACATCGGTCGTGCCATCCTCGATGCACGCTACGACATCGGACTCGCTACGATTGATGCCTCGAGCAATCCGGAGGATATCAAGAACCGGGCGTTTTACCTGCTGGTGGGCTGGACCTTCCGCTCCCCCCGCTGAACCCAACGAGCTCCTGCTGCCGCCCCCCCCGGTCGGTCCGGCGGCGGGGGCGGGTGGCTTAGCTTTCTCCGATGCATCCCGCCCGCGACCATCATCTTCCACTCGATCCGGGAGCCTATAAGCGAGCGCCGCATCCGCGAGGGCGGATCATCGTCATCGCGCCGACCCGTGCCGCGTGCGAAACGATCGAGCTCGCGCTCGGCGCCGAGGTGGAGACCCTACTCCAGCGGAAACATGGCCCACTGCTGTTGGAGTGGGCTCATGCCGGAAAGCCATTCGGGGTCGTCGCGGGAACCGGCACCGGCAAGACCCTGTCCATCCGCCCCATCGCGCAGGCGATTCTCGGCGAGACCCTCGCCTACGGTGTCGTCAATCGCGAGCGGGAAGCAACTCCCGAAACGCCCTCGTGGAACGTCGTCATCGTGACGACCGGAATCGCGCGACGCTGGTTTCAGGATGACCTCATTACCGGACGCGACACCCTGATCGTCGACGAAATCCACCAGACGTCCGCCGAGCTTGAGCTCTGCCTCGCGCTCGGCAAGCGTGCGGGCTGTCGCTTCATCTGGCTTTCGGCCACCGTGGATCCTGCCTTTTATGCCAAGTATCTCGGCAGTAAGGAGGTCCTGGAAACCAGTGCGTTCGATCCTGCCTTACGCGCCAAGGTGGAAGTGTTGCCGAAGGACGTCGAGGAGCTGCTTGACGATCGCTACCTGCGGCACGTGATCCGCGAGAAGCGCGGCGTCGCGGTCTTCGTGCCCACGCGCGCCGAGGTCGAGCGCCTGGCTGCAGACCTGGGCGAGCGCTGGTCCAGGCTCTCCGCCGCTTTCTATCACGGCGGCGAGCCGATCCGCGTGATCCGACCCTTTCTCGAGGGCACCGTCAAGCGGCCTTTCCTGCTCGCCATGACCGCCGCGGGCCAATCGGCGCTCAACATCCCCGGGCTCGACACCGTGGTGATCTACGACGCGCGCTATGGCAACGTGGTGGACCGGGGACGTAACGTGCTGCATCGCATGTATCTTGGCGCAAACGAAATCCTCCAGATGGCCGGCCGGGTGCACGGACGGGTTCCGCACGGAGAAGTGACGATTCTCTCCGACCGGACGCTCGATTTCGACTCGCTTCGTCCGGGACCTCCGGAGTTTCAGCTGGCGGGTGATGCGGAGCGCGTGGCGCTCACCTGCGCCGCGCTGGGCGTGGACGCACGCGATCTCGAGCTGCCTGTGCCGCTCGATCGTATCGCCTACGCCCGCTCCGTCGAGCTGCTCACCGCGCGCGGGCTGATCGCCGCTGGCCGCCTGACCGAGTACGGTCGCGAAGTGGAGGCGATGCCGGTGGACCGGGCGTGGGCCGAGCTCCTGGTGCGGGCCGAGCCGGAGATCGTGCCGCTCGTCGCGGTGGGTTCGAACATCGATTCTCTGCACCGGATGACGCGCGAAGAGCGCGATCTCCACGGCGCGGTAGTCAACGGCAGCGATCACCTCACGGCCTATAATCTCTATGCCGAGGCCGTGAATCAGCACGGTGCGCTGGGCGAAGTGTACGGGTTGCCCCGGCATGTCTTCGACGAAGGACTGGATGAATGGGGCGAGCGGCGTGGCGTGTTAGTCAAGGCGATCGAGGACGCCGCGATGGGTACCGCGTCGGTCTATCGCTCGCTGGAGCTGCCCCTGCCGCGCACGCTGCCGTATGCCAACCGGGAGCTGCGCGCCGGCTTCGCCGAGCTCGTGGCCGAATGCATGCCATTCGACCTGGTCATCGATCAGCAAACGGCCGACGGTACGGAGGTGCGCGTATCGAAGACCTCCGTCGCAGGAACCTGGGGCGCGGTAGCGGGAAGCATCCGGTTCTTCGCCGATCGATTCGGCGTGCCACGTGCCTCGGTCGAGGGGACCACTCTTTCGTATGAGCTGGTGCGCCACCACGCGACGCTCGGGCCGCCGGCGATCGTGCTCCTGGGTCCGCGGAAGCAGCAGCAGCTCGCGGTGTCGCGACGGCTCTCCTATTTCGGGTTCGACCTCGAGAACGAGGTCGAGCCGCTGCACGGAAGGATCCCCGAGGAGCTGCTGGCGCCGGCGCGGGAAGCACTGGCCACCGCCCTGCTCGACGGCCAGACCCCGCACCCCGATCAGGGCCGGGTTCGCCGCGCCGCCGCGCAGCTCCGGGAGTGGTGGCGGCGGTCCGGTGGCACGCTGGAGCTGGCCGCGGAGCCGGCCCTCCGCGCGCGCCTGGCGGCGCAACTCCAGGACATCCGCTCCTGGAAGGATTTTCTCGCGACCCCGCTCAGCCTGCTGCCGGAAGAATTGGTCCCTGAAGGCACTCGTCGGCGGCTCGAAGCGCTGCCGGGGATGGTCCGCGTGCATGGCGACGCCGTCCCTCTGGAATACGAGGTCGCTGACGGCGGGAGCCACGTGCGCCTGCGACTCCGCGAAGGCCAGGCCCGCCGGTTGACGGCGCGCGAGCTGCCCGAGCTCGATCGGCCCTTGCGCTTTGAGGTCGCGCGCGCCGCAGAGGCGCCGCTCCGCGCGGAGACCCTGGAGGAGCTGAAGCAATTACTGCGGCAGCCCCGACCCCCCCGACCCCCCCGACCCCACCGACCCAACCGACCTCACCGAGGAGGGCACCGGCGCTGATGCTCCCCCTCCCGGAAACCATTCCGCTGGAGGCGATTCGTGCGGCGCGCGCGCGAATCTTCGATTCCGCGATCCGCACTCCGCTGATTCGACTTCCCGGCAGCGCGGCGCCGGAGATCTGGCTCAAGCTGGAGGTGCTGCAGCCGGTCGGTTCCTTCAAGATCCGCGGAGCGCGGAACGCGATCGGGATTCTGGCGGATGCGGAGCTCTCCGCGGGAGTGTACACCGCGAGCGCGGGCAACATGGCCCTTGGTCTGGCGTGGTGCGCGCGGGAGCGGCAGCTGCCGTGCAGCGTGATCGTGCCGGACAGCGCGCCCCGCGCCAAGCTCTCCAAACTCGAACAGCTCGGCGCGCGGGTCGTGCCCGTATCCTACGAGCGCTGGTGGCGGGTACTGCGAGAGCATGAGTACCCCGGAATGCCGGGCCGCTTCATCCATCCCGTTGCCGATGTCGGAGTAGTTGCGGGCAATGGAACCATCGGGCTCGAGCTCTTCGAGGAGCTCCCGCAGGCCGACGCGGTGCTGGTGCCGTTCGGTGGCGGGGGACTCTCGTGCGGGATCGCGAGTGCGCTCGCCGGGTTAGGCTCCGGAGCCCGGGTCATCGGCTGCGAGGTCGAAACCGCGACGCCGCTCAGCGCCGCGCTCGCAGCGGGCGCTCCCCGGGTCATCGAGCGCACCCCCAGCTTCGTGGATGGAATCGGCGGGGCGGGAGTGCTGCCGGAGATGTGGCCCCTGATCCAACGGATGCTCACGGGCGCCGCGGTCGTTTCGCTGCAGGAAACCAGGGCTGCCATCCGCACCCTGGTCGAGCGGTCGCATATCGTGGCGGAAGGTGCCGGTGCGGTACCGGTTGCGGCGGCGCTGGCGGGGAGAGTGCCCGGAGAGCTAGTGGTGTGTGTCGTTTCCGGTGGAAACATCGACCCTGGCGTCATCGTCGAGATCCTGAGCGAGCGTTGACGCTACTCCCCGGAATCGTCGCCGTACTGCTCGCGACCGGTCGGAATCTTCTCAGTACGCCTGCAGCATCACCAGCAGGCCGACCAGCGAGGCGAGCGCGACGCTGTGAAAGAAGACGAAACGGAGAATCCGCCCCTCCTCGCCGTGGGCGCGGGTGACCGTGCTCGCCACCACGATGCTCTGCGCGTCGATCATCTTGCCCATCACCCCGCCCGAGGAATTGGCTGCGGCCATCAAGACCGGGCTCAACCCGAGCTGCCGGGCCGTAATAGTCTGCAGGCTGCCGAAGAGCACATTGGACGAGGTGTCGGAGCCGGTGAGCGCCACGCCGAGCCAGCCGAGCAGCGTGCCGAAGAAGGGATAGAGCAGGCCGGTGTGGGCGAAGGCGAGGCCGAGAATCGCGTCGAGTCCGGAGTAGCGGGTGAGGTACCCGATCGCCATCATCAGCGCGATGGTGAGCAGCGAGCTCGAGACGGTGCGCAGCGCCCCAAGCCAGGTCCGGCCCAGCTCGCGCAGGCCGTAGCCCAGCACCAAGGCGGTGAGCAGGGCGGCCAGCAGGATGCTGGTGCCCGTCGCGGAGAGCCAGTTGAGCGTGAAGACGGCGGGCTCCGGCGCCGGCGCGGCGACCACGGGCGGGACCCGCTCTACCAGGTTGTGCAACCCGGCCACCGCCAGCTTGGGGGCCGAGAGCGCGTTGAGCGCGGTCTTCACCTGGGGGATGCCCCAGAGAAATACCAGGACCGTGAGGAGAATCCAGGGAATCCAGGGTCGCAGTGAGCGGTCATTCACCGCTGAGCGGGACCTCTGAACTGGATTCCAGAACCGCAGAAAGAGCACCAGGGCTCCCATCGAGCAGGTCGCGGCGACGATATCTACCAGCCAGGGTCCGTGCAACGTCGCCATGAGGAATTGCGGCACGGCGAACGCCACTCCTGCGACGAGCACGGCGGGCCAGGTTTCCCGCACCCCGCGCCACCCCGCGTACGCGGCGACCAGCCAGAAGGGCACGATCAGCGAGAAGACCGGGAGCTGATGGCCGACCTGAGCGCTCAAGCTCCTGAGGTCGAGTCCCGTCACCCCCGCGAGCGCGATGATCGGAGTGCCCAGCGCGCCGAAGGCCACCGGGGCGGTATTGGCGATGAGCGAAAGTCCCGAGGCTTCGAGTGGCCCGAAGCCGAGAGCGATCAGCAGCCCGCCGGTCACCGCCACCGGCGTGCCGAACCCCGCGGCCCCTTCCATGAACGCGCCGAAGGCAAAGGCGACCAGCAGGAGCTGCAAGCGCGGATCGCCGGTCACGCTCATGACCCCGGTGCGCAGGGCATCGAGCAGGCCGCGCCGCTCGACCAGCTGATAGAGAAAGATCACATTGAGCACGATCCAGCCGATCGGGAATAACCCGTAGGCGGCGCCGTAGACCGCGCTCGTCACCGCCATCCTCGCGGGCATGCCGAGCACCAGGATGGCGACGCCGAGGCCGGCCAGGAGACCGATGAGTGCCGCGACGGGCGCGCGGAGCCGGAGCCAGGCGAGCGAGCCCAGCAACGCGACGATGGGAAGTGCGGCGACCGCGGTGGAGAGCAGCGGGGAATGGAGCGGGTCGTACCGCTGCGGCCAGATCACGCGAGCAGGTCGTTGCCGATGTCGGAGAGCCGCGGAGTTCCACAGAGCGCCATGGCGAGATCGAGCTCATTGCGAAGCAGCTCCAGCACCCGGCGCGCCCCGGCTTCGCCTTCCACCGCGAGGCCCCAGAGCGCCGGCCTCCCCAGCATCACGGCGTGCGCGCCGAGGGCGAGCGCCTTCACGATATCGGTGCCGCGCCGGACCCCGCCGTCCACCAGGACGAGCGCCTTGCCGGACAGCGCCGCCGCGATCTCGGGAAGGGCTCGCAACCCTGCCACGGCCGTATCGAGCTGGCGGCCGCCGTGATTGGAGACGACGATCCCGGCGGCACCGTGATCCACGGCGCGCAGCGCGTCGTCGGCGCGGAGCACACCCTTGAGCACCAGCGGCAGGCCGACCTGCGCGCGCAGCCAGGCGAGGTCTTTCCAGGAGAAGGAGGCGTCACGCATGCCGTGGATGAAGCGGGCGAGGCCGGAGCCTTCCGTATCGCCCTGCAGGGGCTCGCTCATTCCGGACTGGAAGTTGGCGACCCGGAGATCGGTCGAGAGGCGAAAGCTGTTGCGGTCGTCGCGCTCGCGGCGCCCGATCTCCGCCACGTCGACGGTAAGGACGAGGGCGCGATAACCCGCGGCTTCGGCGCGCTGCACCAGGTCGCGGGTGAGTTCGCGGTCCTGATGGACGTAGAGCTGAAACCAGAGCGGCCCGGTCGCCACGGCCGCAATCTCCTCGAGCGAGCAGGTCGAGAAGGTGCTCGCCGTCATCGCGAGTCCCAGCGACCCGGCGGCGCGGGCCATGCCCAGCTCCCCGTCGGGATGGGCGAGGCGCTGGAACGCCATCGGAGCCACGACGATCGGCGCGGCGACGGGAGTGCCGAGCAAGCTGGTGCCGAGCTCGCGGCGGCTCACGTCCACCAGGACGCGGGGCCGGAGGGCGAGCGCCTCGAAGGCGCGAAGGTTCTCCGCCAGGGTGTGCTCGTCGCAGCTCCCACCCGCGAAGTAGTCGAACGTCGCGGCGGGAAGAGTGGCGCGGGCCCGCGCTTCGACTTCGTGCAGGTTGCAGAAGGTCATAGGAGGAGATTACCGCGAGATCGCCACGGGCGCTACGCGCCCTCGCGATGACTACCCAGGGCGCTACGCGCCCTCGCGAGGACTACTTGCGGAACAGCCGCACCAGCTTCGCGAGCGGATCGAAGGCCTGATCCACCACCCGCTCCTTGAGCGGGATGATCGCGTTGTCAGTGATCGTGATGTGCTCGGGACAGACCTTGGTACAGCACTTGGTGATGTTGCAGTAGCCGATCCCGTGGGCGGTGCGAAGCTCCTCGCGCCGGTCGAGGGTATCGAGCGGGTGCATCTCCAGCGCCGCAACATGCACCAGGTAGCGCGGCCCGATGAACTCCTCGTGGAGCTGATGGTCGCGCAGGACGTGGCAGACATCCTGGCAGAGATAGCATTCGATGCATTTGCGGAACTCCTGGACCCGATCCACGTCCTCCTGCTGCATCCGCCAGGTCCCATCGGTCGCATCGGGCGGACGCGGAGTGAACGGGCGGATCTTCGGCTTGACGCGGAAGTTCCAGCTCACATCGGTCACCAGGTCGCGCTGATGCGGGAAGGCACGCATCGGCTCGAGCCTCACCGGCTGACTCAGGTCGAGCTCGGAGAGCCGGCACATGCACATGAGCTTCGGCTTGCCGTTGATTTCGGCCGAGCAGGAGCCGCATTTGCCGGCTTTGCAGTTCCAGCGCACCGCCAAGTCGCCGGCCTGTTCGGCCTGGATCTGGTGGACCGCGTCGAGGACCACCATTCCTTCGGTAGTCTCGGTGGGGTAGTCGACAAAGTGGCCGGTGCCGGCCGTCCCTCGCCAAACCCGAAACGTTGCCTTTGCCATGGGAGTTCCTTGTCGGCTATTGGCTATTGGCTACTGGCTATCGGCTATTGGTTCCTTTCGGACCGGCTATTCTCCAATAGCCAATAGCCAATAGCCAATAGCCCCTAGCCTATTTGTTCTCCTCTATAATCCGCTGCAGCTCCGCGGGCAGCTCCGGAATCGGCACTTCGCGCAGCGTCATGCCGCCCGCCTGGTCCTGCTCCAGCACGAAATTGAGCTTCCCGAGCGCGCCGACCTTGTCCGGATAGTCTTCGCGGAAGTGTCCGCCCCTGCTCTCCTTGCGGGCCAGCGCGGCGCTGACAATCGCTTCCGAAACCGTGAGCAGGTGTGGGAGATCGAGCGCGGTGTGCCAGCCTGGATTGTATTCCCGGTTGCCGCTGACGCCGACGCGCGCTGCCCGTGCCTTGAGTTTGCCGAGCTCCCGGACCGCTCGCGTCATTGCTTCCTCGCGCCGGACGATGCCGACCAGGTCCTGCATCATCTCCTGCAGATCGTGTTGCACCGCATAGGGATTCTCCCCGCCGGCGCGGTCGAAGGGTGCCAGCGCGTCGCGGGTGGCTTCGCTGACCTCACCGGCGTCCGGCGTGACCGCGCTGCTTTCGCCGGCGTACCGCGCGGCGTACTCCCCGGCGCGCTTGCCGAAGACCAGCAGATCCGAGAGCGAATTGCCGCCCAGCCGGTTGGCGCCGTGCAGTCCCGCCGCCGCCTCTCCCGCGGCGAAAAGCCCGGGAAGGGTGCTCATCTGGGAATCCCCCTCCACCCGGATCCCGCCCATGATGTAATGGGTCGTGGGCCCGATCTCCATCGGCGTCGTGGTGATGTCGATATCGGCGAGCTGTTTGAACTGGTGGTACATGCTGGGGAGCTTCTTCTTGATGTGCTCGGGGGCGTGGGGGATTTTCTCCTTGATCCAGGCGATGTCGAGGAACACTCCGCCGTGGGGACTGCCGCGGCCCTCGCGGACTTCGCGGAGAATGCAGCGCGCCACGTGGTCCCGGGTGAGCAGCTCGGGCGGCCGCCTGGCATCCTTGTCGCCCATGACGTAGCGCCAGCCTTCCTCGGGCGTTTCGGCGGTCTGCGCGCGGTAATTGGCGGGAATGTCGTCGAACATGAAGCGATGGCCCTCCTTGTTGAGTAATACGCCGCCTTCGCCGCGCACCGCTTCGGTCACCAGGATCCCCCGCACGCTGGGCGGCCAGATCATGCCGGTCGGGTGAAACTGCAGGAACTCCATGTCCATGAGCGCGGCGCCGGCGTGATAGGCCAGCGAATGCCCGTCCCCGCTGTACTCCCAGCTGTTGCTGGTGATCTTGTAGGCGCGACCCACCCCGCCGGTGGCGATGACGATGGCCTTGGCCCGAAAGAGCCGGAAGCGGCCCCGCTCCCGGTCGTAGGCCAGCGCGCCCGCCACGCGTCCCTGGCTCGTGAAGAGCCGCAGCACGGTGACTTCCATATGGACGTCGATGCCCTGATGCACGCCGCGATCCTGCAGCGTGCGGATCATCTCCAGCCCCGTGCGGTCGCCGACATGCGCCAGGCGAGGGTAGCGATGGCCTCCGAAGTTGCGCTGCAGGATTCTGCCGTCGCCCGTGCGGTCGAACAGCGCGCCCCAAGCCTCGAGCTCCCGCACCCGTTCGGGGGATTCCCTCGCGTGCAGCTCGGCCATCCGCCAGTTGTTGAGGTACTGGCCGCCGCGCATGGTGTCGGCGAAATGCACCTGCCAGTTGTCCCGCTCGTCCACGTTGGCGAGCGCGGCGGCCATGCCGCCCTCCGCCATCACCGTGTGCGCTTTG
>DASYPD010000454.1:0-3910 GCA_036007005.1 Gemmatimonadales bacterium | reverse complement strand
CCGCCGCCGGCGCCGGAGCACTCGAGGTAGGCGATTTGCAGATCGGCATCCTCTCGGATGTGTATCTGAGCGGTGTCTGGGTCGCGGCGCTCGATCGCCTGGTGCAGATGGCGGAGGCCATGGCGGAATCGGCGCTCGCCGATAGCGCCCGGGCGATTCGCGCCAAGGCGATCCGCACGCTGGAGGAACGGCTCTGGATGCCGCGGCTCCGGCAGTATGGCTTTGCCTTGCTGCAGGACCGTTCCGTCAATCCGAGTCTCACCGCCTGGCCGGCCACGGCGATGTCCTTCGGGGTGCTCGATCCCACGCACGGGGCGGAGATGGCGGCGCGGCTGGCATCGTCGACGCTGATGACCGACTGGGGGTCGCGGCCCCTCGCGGCCACCAGCCCGCTCTTCGATCCGCTGCATTACAACAATGGTGCGGTATGGCCGTTCGTCACCGGGTGGGTCGCGCTCGCGGAATACCGCTATCACAACGCGCCGGCCGGCTGGTTCGCCTTGCAGGCCATCGTCCACACGGGCTTCGACTTTTCGCTGGGCCGCAACCCCGAGGTGTTCTCCGGCAGACTCTACCAGCCGCTCGATACGGCCGTGCCGCAACAGTTCTTCGCGACCTCCATGGTGCTCACGCCGCTGCTGCGCGGCCTGCTCGGGATCGAGGTGGACGTCCCGGCTCGGCGGGTTAGGATCGCGCCGCATCTGCCGGTGGGGTGGGATTCCGTGGCGGTGGACCACCTACCGGTGGGCGGCGAACGGTGGTCCCTGGTGATCCGGCGTTCGCCCGGACGCATCGCCGCTTCGGTGCGACGTCCCGCCGGGTCTCCGGAGCCATTCGAGCTCAGCTTTTCCCCCGCGCTGCCCTTGGGGGCGCGAACCGCGGGTGCCGGCGTCACCCAGGAGCCTACTCCGGGCGACCTCCACGCAACGGTGCGGGTCCGAGTCGGGGCCGCAGCCGAGCTGAGGGTGTCATATAAAGGGGGGTGGAGCATCGTGGCGCCCCCGATGCCTCCGGTCATCGGCAGCCGATCTGTGGCGCCGCGGGTGTTGAGTGAAAGGCTCGATAGCGCGGCGAACGGAAGCTTCGCGGTCTCGCTCGAGGGTCTGGCGGGGCGAAGCTATGCGTTCCGGGTTCAAGCCCCCGACGCGCCAACCGCCCTGAGCCTCGTGGCGGACACGGGCCCGGGTGGGGCCGTGACGCTCGGCGAGGGGGGCGGACGTCGGGCCGAGCGGGTGGTCACGATCACCTTTCCAGCTAGCGACGCCAATGAGGATGGTTATGTCGCGCTGCGAGTGACCTTCAGGGGAAGGCAGGGGCGGTAGCCCCGGCTTGATTCTTCTCAACTGCTTCAATCACAATGAGATAAGTAGGGCCCTAGACGGCGGAGAGTTGGTTGTCCACACTTATCCCCACGGTAACTTAACATAATACATCTTATACGTACTTCGAAACAAACCCATTGAATCAACTAGAGCTGGTCTGCTAAGTCGATGACCGGAGAGCGAAAAATGCGGCGGGGGCTGAGGGTTACATCGCTCCCTTGGTCTGCTCCGCTAAGCGCACCTGTGCCTCGGGCACGCCGGGAATCTCCTTCGCGAACTTGCTCACGATCCGGCGCAACACATCCACGCTCTCCTTCTCCTTGCCTGCCAACCGGTAGGAGCGCGCCGCGGCAAGCAACGCCTCCACTTTGCGGTAGTCCTCCGGAGCAACGTCGGCTGCCTTGAGGTACGCCGCCGCTGCGTCCCCGTACTTCTTCAGGTTCTCCAGTGCATTCCCCATCAGCATCCAAGCGCCGGAGGCATAGAATGGCGGCGGATTGGAATTGGCGAACTTGCGCAGCTCATCGACCGCGAGTTGGGCCTGTCCTGACGCCAGGCGAACGCTGTTGCTGCCGAGCTGGGCCTGATACGCAGCGTCCGTGCCGCCATAGCTCAGAATGACGCGCTGGAATCCCGCGGAGGCACCGGGGAGATTGCCCGAATCGAAGGCGTTCTGTGCCGCGTCCAGCGCGTCCGAAGCCATCGCCGCTTTGTTGCGGTTGCTGACCGTGTAAAGCCAGCCGATCACGCCGACCGCCACAACCGCGCCGAAGGCATAGGTGAGCAGCTTCCGGTTCTTCTCGAGCTTGGCGAGGAAACGAGTCTTCTCCGTGGCTGCCGCCTCCGGTGCCGTTGCGGGGCCTGTGGCAGGCTTCACGGTGGTTTCCACTGTCGATGCCATCTGGGTCCTGAGGCTGTGGTCCTGGTTGCGAGCTTCCCGGCTGCTTCGAAGGGCCGATGCCCCCGGGGCGACTCGAACGCCCGGCCTACGGTTTAGGAAACCGCCGCTCTATCCACCTGAGCTACGGGGGCCAAGCACATGAACTTAGCGGGACAGTCACCTGATTTCAAAGGAGCTTAGCACGCCGCCTTGATCCGAAATCTCGCTGCTCAAGAGCTTCGTGACCGAGGCCATGCCGGGTCCGCGCCGGAGCTCCGCCTCGAATTGCGCGAGCCGCTCCACCTCTCCGTCCGCGAGCGCCTCCACCCGACCGTCCGGCAGGTTTCTCACCCAGCCGGAGAGCCCGAGCCTCGTGGCCTGGCGCCAGGCGAAATAGCGGAAGCCCACCCCCTGCACCGCGCCTTCCACCAGGTAACGGCGTCTCACGACCGCGCTCGCCGACGCTCTCTCCAGAGGCCGATGGCGATCGGCAGGACGGAAACGACGATGATCCCGAGGACCACCAGGCTGAAATTGGCACGAATGACGGGGAGATTACCGAAATAATACCCCGCCCAGAGAAAGGCGGTGACCCAGAATGCGCCGCCCACGATGCTATAGGCGAGAAAGCGAGAATAGCGCATCGCGCCGATGCCCGCGACGAAGGGCGTGAACGTCCGCACGATCGGCACGAAGCGGGCGAGCACCACCGTGCGGCCGCCATGCCGCTCGAAGAAAGCGTGGGTGCGGAGGAGATGCTCCCGGCGGAAAAAGCGGTATTCATCCGTGAACGCGCGAGGCCCGATGAAGCGGCCGATCCAGTAATTGAGATTGTCTCCGCTGAGCACGGCGACGAAGAGCAACAAGTTGAGCCAGCGCGGATCGAGCGAGCCCAGCGCGGCCAGCGCGCCCGCCGTAAAGAGGAGCGAATCGCCGGGCAGAAACGGCGCGATGACGAGGCCGGTCTCGCTGAAGACGATCAGCGCGAGGATTCCGTAGGTCCAGCCGCCGTACTGCGCGATGAGCTCGGCGAGATGCCGGTCGAGGTGCAGCAGAAAGTCGAGAGCGTCACGGAGGAATTGCATCCGCGCCTAGTCGTCCGCGCGCGGCTTGAAGCCGAACTCGCCCAGCAGCGGGACGAAGCGCACCTCGGTGGCCTCCGAGGTGCGAACCTGGTCGCCGGATTTCTCGAGCAGCGTGAGCACCTGGAACTCCTGATTGCCGAGGGGAATGACGAGGCGGCCGCGATCGGCGAGCTGCTCGATCAGAGGCTTGGGAATCGCCGGCGACGCCGCGGAAACGACGATCGCGTCGAAGGGAGAGTAGGCCCGCCAGCCGAGAGTACCGTCACCCACGACGACGGTGGCGTTGTTCACCCCGGCCGCCTCGAGGGCGCCGCGTGCGGCAAGCGCGAGCTCGGGAACCCGCTCGACCGCGAGCACGGTCGAGGCCAGGGCCGCCAGCAGCGCCGTTTGGTATCCGGAGCCCGCTCCTACTTCCAGCACGCGATCGGTTCCCTTGAGCCGCAGCAGCTCGAGCATCCGGGCATGCACGTACGGCTGCGAGATGGTCTGCCCGGCCCCGATCGGGAGCGGCACATCCTCATAGGCGCGATGGCGCATCGATTCCGGCACGAAGCGATGGCGCGGCACGGTGCCGATCGCGTGCAGCACTCCCAGGTCGCGGATGCCTTTCTCGCGCAGGGTTT
>DASYPD010000453.1:0-3418 GCA_036007005.1 Gemmatimonadales bacterium | reverse complement strand
GGCACCCTGAAGGACGTCTTGCAGCCGGGACGCAATCAGGTCGCGGCGGGTTATGTCATGTACGGATCGAGCGTCATGCTCGTGTATACCACTGGGCAGGGCGTGCACGGCTTTACCCTCGACCCGACGATCGGCGAGTTTGTGCTCTCCCATCCGAACATCCGCACCCCCGAAACCGGCCGCTATTACAGCGTCAACGAGAGCTACTTCGGCCGCTGGTCCAAGCCGATGCAGCGCGCGGTCCGCGGCTTCCACGGCGACACCCCCGAGCGCATCAAGGGGAAGAACAGCCGCTACATCGGCGCCCTGGTCGCGGACTTCCATCGCAATCTGGTTTCCGGCGGCATCTTCCTGTATCCGGGAGAGATCGCCAAGCCGCACGGGAAGCTCCGGCTCTGCTACGAAGCCAGTCCGCTCGCCTTTGTGGCGGAGCAAGCCGGCGGTGCCGCGACCGACGGGACCAACCGCATCCTCGATCTGGTGCCGCAGGAGCTGCATCAACGCACCCCGCTAGTGATCGGCTCGAAACGGGACGTGGAATTCGTGGCCGAGCTGCTGGGCGAAGGAAGCCGTTGAGCAAGCCGGTGTACGGCCCGGCCGACTGGCAGGGCGAGCCGGGCGAGCCGGGTGTCTGGCCCTACCTGCGGGGCATCCAGCCCACCATGTACACCGGGCGGCTCTGGACCATGCGGCAGTATGCCGGGTTCGGCACCGCGGAGGAAACCAACCAGCGCTTCCGCACCCTGCTCGCGGCGGGCCAGACCGGCCTCTCCACCGCGTTCGATCTGCCCACCCAGATGGGCTACGACTCGGACCATCCGATGGCCGCGGGCGAAGTCGGGCGCGTCGGTGTCGCCATCGACACGGTGGACGACCTGGCCCGGCTCTTCGACGGAATCCCGCTCGACCAGGTTTCCACCTCGATGACCATCAACGCGACCGCGGCTATCCTGCTCGCGATGTACGTCGTGGTGGGGGAAGAGCGGGGGACTTCGCACGCCAAGCTTTCCGGCACCATTCAGAACGACATCCTCAAGGAGTACATCGCGCGGGGCACCTACATCTTCCCTGCCGAGCCGTCGCTGCGGCTCATTGCGGACATTTTCCGCTTTGTGATCGAGGAGCGGATGAGCTTCAACCCGATCTCGATCAGTGGATATCACATGCGGGAAGCCGGCGCGACCGCGGTGCAGGAGGTAGGCTTTACGCTGGCCAACGCCTGCGAATACGTCACCCGTGCGCTGGAGCACGGACTCCGCATCGAGCAATTCGGGCCGCGGCTCACTTTCTTTTTCGCTGCCCACAACGACCTCTTCGAGGAAGCGGCCAAGTTCAGGGCCGCACGCCGGCTCTGGGCCCGCCTCGCGCGGGAGCGCTTCGGCGCGGACGACGCCACCTGCAAGCTCCGCTTCCACACCCAGACGGGCGGCGTGACGTTGGTGGCGCAACAGCCGCTCAACAACGTGGTGCGGGTCGCGGTGCAGGCCCTCGCGGCGACGCTCGGTGGCACTCAGTCGCTCCATACCAATGGCTACGATGAAGCGCTGGCCCTGCCTTCCGCCGACGCCGCGACCCTCGCGCTCCGCACCCAGCAGATCCTGGCATACGAGAGCGGCATCGCCCGCAGCGTGGATCCCCTAGGCGGCAGTTATTACGTGGAGTCGCTCACCGATCGGATCGAAGCGGAGGCCCGGACGCTGGTTGAAGAAGTGGATGCCTTGGGCGGGGCGGCGCGCGCCATCGAGGGCGGCTTCTTTCAGGATCGGATTGCCGCCAGCGCCTACGCCCAGCAGCAGGCGCTCGAAGCGGAGCAGCTGGTGGTCGTCGGGGTGAATCGCTTTCTGAGCGAGGAAGCACCGCCGCGTCTCGACAATCCGGATTACTCCGCACTTGAGGCGCAGCAGCGGGAGCGGCTGGCCGAGGCGCGCAGCCGGCGTAACGCGAGCGCGGTTCGGACCGCGCTGAGTGCGCTCGAGACCGCGGCCCAGGGAAGCGGCCCGTTGATGCCGCTCATCCTCGCGGCGGTGCGGTCGCGCGCCAGCCTCGGCGAGATCAGCGATGCCCTGCGCGGCGCCTGGGGCACTTACCGGCCCTGAATCCCATGCCCCAGACGCCGGTTGCCCATCACCTGCTCGTCCCGCGCACCGCGCGCTATCTCACCTTGGGTGAGATCGAGGGGGCCTCCGAGGTGTGGTTTCTGCTGCATGGCTACAGCATGCTCGCGGCATCGTTTGTCCAGTGGTTCGAGCCCGCCGCACGGGCGGGCCGACTCCTGGTCGCTCCCGAGGCCCTGTCGCGCGCCTATTTTGAGGACCGCGGGGTTCGCAGAGTGGGGGCTTCCTGGATGACAAAGGAAGACCGTGAGGTCGAGATCGAGGATTACGTCCGCTATCTCGACGTGTTGCAGGAGCAGATCCGGCTCGGCTCCGCCGGGACACCACGGATCGAGGTCCATGCGTTTTCGCAGGGTACGGCCACTGCCTGCCGGTGGGTAGCCTTCGGCCACGCGCGGGTGCATCGTCTGGTGCTCTGGGCAGGGACGGTTCCTCCCGACCTGCCGCTGGACCGCTACGGTGCCACCCTCACCGCAGCGGGCCTGACCATCGCGGCCGGCACGCGCGATCCCTATATCTCCGAGGCAGACGTCGATCGCGAGCAGGCGCGCCTGGCAGCGGCCGGTTTGTTGCCGATCGTGCACCGCTTCGAAGGCGGCCATCGCGTCGATCCTGCTCTGCTCCGCACTTTCGCCGAGGAGGCAACCGCATGATGCTCGCACCCTCGCTCGCGGCCATTCTGGTCCGTGAGCTGACGACACTCCGCCTGGAGATCGAGGCCTATCCTTTCGACGCGGATCTCTGGAGGGTCGTGCCGGGCATCAGCAACTCCGGGGGCACCCTCGCGCTCCATCTGGTGGGCAACCTCCAGCATTTCATCGGCAAGGTCCTGGGCCGCAGCGCCTACGTGCGAGACCGCGACGCCGAGTTCGCCACCCGCGAGCTCAGCCGCGCCGAGCTGGTGGGGAAAGTCACCGGGGCCATCGCGGCGGTCCAGCGCACTATGGGAAGCCTGACCCCCGAGCAGCTCGATGCGCCGTATCCCGAGCCGGTTGCCAAAGTGCGCCTCCTCACCGGGGATTTCCTCATCCATTTGGCGAGTCATCTCAGCTATCATCTGGGCCAGCTCGATTATCATCGGCGCATCGTGACCGGCGGCGCCGCCCTGAGCGGAGTCGTGTCGCCCACCCGGCTCTGGTCAGCGGAACCGGAGAGCGCATGACGTCCCGACCTCTCGACATCCCGCCTTCTCGCCAGGAGCCAACCATGCTCACCCGCACGCTCGCGCTCGTCCTGCTTACCGCGCCGCTCGCCGCCCAGAGCCCCGCTCCTCCGCCCGAACAGCAGATTGCTGCCGCGGTGTC
>DASYPD010000452.1:0-4724 GCA_036007005.1 Gemmatimonadales bacterium | reverse complement strand
GCGAGATGGACGCCGTCTTCGCCGTTGCGGGTGAAATAAGAGAAGAGAAAAGCTTCCGGTTCCTTCGTGCTGGCCGGCTCGGGATTGGCGGGCGCCTGCACGCAGCCCAGGGCGCCGAGCGCCAGGAAGACGGGTATGATTCGCATGCGGGGATGCTACCATTCTACCAAGGGCATCGCCATGTGCCGAGTCTTGCTGCGGAGCGTCCTGGTCGGCACCACGCTGTGTGGTGCGTGGGTAACTCAGCTCGGGGCGCAGACCCCTCCTTATCTCGACCAGCAGCTGCCCTTCGAGCAGCGGGTGAGCGATCTCGTCGCGCGCATGACGCTGGAGGAGAAAGTCTCCCAGCTCCAGGATGTAGCACCGGCGATCCCGCGGCTGCAGATCCCCGAGTACAACTGGTGGAATGAGGCACTGCATGGGGTGGCGCGTTCCGGTCTCGCCACCTCGTTTCCGCAGGCGATCGGCCTCGCCGCCACCTGGAACGACTCCCTGATCTTTCAAATGGCGACGGTCATCTCGGATGAGGCCCGCGCCAAGCACCACGAGTACGACCGCAACGGCAGCCACCAGCGCTATCAAGGCCTGACGTTCTGGTCACCCAACATCAATCTCTTTCGCGATCCTCGCTGGGGGCGCGGGCAGGAAACCTACGGCGAGGATCCCTTCCTGACCGGGCGGCTGGCGGTGCAGTTCGTCCGCGGTATGCAGGGAGACGACCCGAAGTATCTCAAGACCGTGGCCACCGTGAAGCACTTTGCCGTGCATAGCGGTCCCGAGCCCGAGCGGCATCACTTCGACGCGGTGGTGAGCGAGCGCGACCTGCGGGAGAGCTACCTGCCCCACTTCGAGGCGGGCATTCGCGAAGGTGGTGCCTGGTCGCTGATGTGCGCCTACAACCGCATCTACGGCAAAGCCGCGTGCGGGAGCGACCTGCTGCTCCAGGACATTCTGCGCGGCGAGTGGGGCTTTCCGGGTTACGTAGTATCCGATTGCGGCGCCATTGACGACATCTACCTGCGGCACCAATTGGTGCCGACGGCAGCGGAAGCGGCGGCGCTCGGGGTGAAGACCGGCACCGACCTCGACTGCGGCCGCGAGTACAGCCAGCTGGTCGAGGCGGTGCAGCGGGGACTGATCACCGAGCAGGAGATCGACGCCTCGGTCAAGCGGCTGTTCCTGGCCCGCATGAAGCTCGGCATGTTCGATTCCCCCGAGCAGGTGCGCTGGGCGCGGATTCCCTTCAGTGTGCTCGATCAACCGGCGCATCGCGCGCTCGCGCGCAGGGTGGCCCAGGAGTCCATTGTGCTGCTCAAGAACCGGGGCGTGCTGCCGCTTCGCAAAGATCTTGGCACCCTCGCCGTGATCGGGCCAAACGCCGATCAGCCGGACATACTCCTGGGCAATTACAACGGCAGTCCCGCCGATCCGGTGACTCCGTTGCGGGGAATCCGTGAAGCGGTCGGACCGGCCACCCGCGTGATCTACGCCCGCGGAGCGGATTGGGCGGACGGGGTTCCTGTACCAGACAGTGCCCGGACCGATACTCTCGAGCAGGCCGCGCTCAAAGCCGCGGCGCAGGCTGATGCGGTCGTGCTCGTCCTTGGTCTCACGCCCGAGCTCGAAGGCGAAGAGATGCGGGTCGAGATCGAGGGCTTCCGCGGCGGCGACCGTACCACGCTGGATCTCCCGGCGGCGCAGGAGCGCCTGCTGGAGCACCTCGTGGCGGTGGGCAAGCCAACCGTGCTGGTGCTGCTCAACGGCAGCGCCCTCGCCGTGAATTGGGCGCAGGAGCATCTAGCGGCTATCGTCGAAGCCTGGTATCCGGGGCAGGCGGGAGGCACGGCGATCGCCGACGTGCTCTTTGGCGACTACAACCCGGCTGGCCGGCTGCCGGTCACTTTTTATCGCAGCGCGAACGACCTGCCGGCCTTCGAGGACTACCGGATGGCGGGCCGGACCTACCGTTTCTTCCCCGGCGCGCCGCTCTATCCCTTCGGGTTCGGACTCAGCTATACGACTTTCAAGTACCGCCATCTCCGCACCAGCGCCAAGACGCTTCCGGCCGATGGAACCATCACCGTCAGCGTCGAGATCAGCAATACCGGCAAACAGGCAGGAGACGAGACGGTGCAGCTCTACGTCCGGCATCTCGGCTCGGCGGTGGAGCGGCCGAACGAGGACCTGCGAGGCTATCGCCGGATCAGGCTGCAGCCGGAGGAGAGCCGTACCGTGGAGTTCCCCCTCGCCGCGGCCTCACTCGCGTACTGGGATTCCACCGCACATCGCTGGGTGGTCGAGGCCGATCGGCTGCGCATTCGAGTGGGGGCATCCTCCGCCGATATCCGGCAGCAAAAGACGCTCAGGGTGACCCCGGCTCGATAACGAGCACGCCGGTTTCGGCGGCGCCAGGTCCGGATTCTGAGAAAACCTCGCTGCGCCGGCCGGTCTCTCTCGCATAGCGAGCGGCGATGTCGCGCACCCTGGCTTCCGACTCCACCGTGCCGAAGACGGCCACCGTCCCGCCGCTCCCGCCGCCCGTGATTTTGGCCCCGAAGAGCCCGGCCGCGGGTTCCGCCAGCGCGACCAGCGCGACCAACCGGTCGGTGCCCTCGCTCCCTAACCCGCAAGCTCCGTAGCTGCGGTGCGAGGCATACATCAATCTCCCCAGCTCGTCTGCTGCCTCGGGTCGCTCCGGCAGCTCGGCGAGCAGCGGGGCAAAGCGCTCCCCGCGCTCCTGCTCGTAGATGGGGTGCGCGGTGGCCTGGCGCACGGGATAGCTCCGCTCCAGCTCCACCTGAGTGGCGGTGTCCGGGATCCCGGCATAGCGGGCCAGGAATTCCGCGCCGGAAATCTCCTCGGGCAGGCTGCGCTCGAACCGGGCGGCAAAGACGCCGGGAAGGAGGTTGCAGAGATAGCCGCCCAGGTCGACCGCCTCGACGATCATGCGGTACCCCATGAACGCGGCCGTCCGCACGGTGCCGTAGTCGGCGCCCGACACCGCGTGGCGGATGCCCGAATCAATGCCGTAGAACCGGTAACCCGGAGGAACCTCGAGGTAGCCCTCGATGCTGGCTGGCTGGCAGCGCAGCCGCAGCAGCCGATTGCGGCGGCCGCAGGCGCTGGTTATCTGATCCATGATCCCGCACGGCGCGCCGACGACGTGATTCTCCACCCACTGGCATGAGGCGGCGAGCTCGAGGGGCGGCAGCTCCCGTCCGCAGCCGGCGAGGACCGCGGTCATGCTGGCAACCTCGAGCGCGGCGGAGGAAGCGACTCCCTTGCCCTCGGGCAGCGTCGAATCAAGCAGCAGCCGAAAGCCGCCCGCTGCGTCGCATCCCATTCGCTGGAGGCAGAGCTGGACCACACCAACGACATAGGCGGCCCAGTCACCGGTTTCGTGCTCCCTCAGCCAGGAGCCCAGCGCCTCGGGTGTGCTGAGCTCGCCCCGCAGCAGCGTCGAGAGCTCGATGCTGAAAAAATGCCAGCACCCTTCGCGCAAGGTCGCCAGCTCGCAACGGGGTGTCGCCTGCCGTTGCAGGAGTGCCCAGGTGGCGCTCTCCAACGGGAGTTCCAGCACCGTGGCGCCGCTGTAGTCGGCGATCCCGCCCATGACGTCGAGCCGGCCCGGCGCGCGGGTTATGTAAACCGCTGCCTCGGCGGACAGGAATTCGCGCAGGCGGGGATCCGGCGCGCTTGCCAGAGCCCGCAGCCGGTCGAGTGCCGGCTGGAACCACACCTGCTCGCCGGCAGCGCAAACTTCGGCCAGACTCCGCAGCCGCATCGTGGCGCCTAGCGGGACGGCACCAGGCCACGGCGCCGCAGCGCCGCGTGGAGCGCGGGCTCCAGCGCATTTCTGAGCGACACGTTCGCATAGCCGATCCACGCCACGTCTTCCTCGAGGCTGAACGAGGTATCGAGCGGCGCTCCGCCCGCGTCCGTGAGAATCACCCCCAGCTCCTCGGCGATCAGCGCGCTACAGAGGTCGTAGGGATGACAGCAGAGTGGCGCCGGCAGACCTCGCTCGGCGTGCGCGGAACGGAGCAGCGGACGGAGATCCGCGATGAAGCGGTCATGGCCCGCCAGGAGCTCGTAGAGCTGGCCGCCGGTCGAGGCGTACTGATCCTCGAAGCAGAGTGCCTTCCCGGCGGCGGACGGCACGCTCAAGGCGCCTAACACGTCATCGTCGATCCCGCCCAGGACTTCGCGGGCGCCGGGGAAGAAACGAACCATGCTGGCAAAGCCGTGTGCCAGAGTGCCGGCGAGCGAGGGACGCGGCGTGAGCGGCTGCTCTTTCCCCGTCAGCCGATCGAAGCGGAGGGCGGTGACCCCCTGGCCGCGCAGCGACCAGAGTTGATCGGAAAGATGCTGCTTGAGGAGTGGAATCTCGGTTTGCACTGCCAAGCTGATGTCACGCAGCCGGGTGGCGAAGCCCCGATTCGGAGCCACGCCGGTGAGAATCCAGGCGCTGCGCTTCTGATACATCAGTCCGCGGGTGCCGTCGATTGGGTCCATCAGCACCCGCCAGCGGCATTGCTCCTCGCTCGTCCCGCGTGGGAGCACGAGGGATCCCTCGGACAGTCCTTCCGCGCTCAAACAGAGAGGCTCATCGCGCGCCACCGCGGCGAGCGCATCCACCAGAATGTCCTCGCCGACGCGATCGATGGCATAGATCGTGTCTCCCGCCCCGTCGGCGGCGACCTTCGAGAGCTGATCCGGGCTCT
>DASYPD010000451.1:0-8615 GCA_036007005.1 Gemmatimonadales bacterium | reverse complement strand
ACACAGGGAGTTAGCTACTCTGCCTCTGGCCATCTGCTGGGCGCCTTTTCGGCGTGTCCCGTCGCGGTGACAAAGCATGCGACGGGGGGACGCTCGCGGCCGTGATCCCGGTCACTTCGGCCGGGAATCGATCAGTCCGCTGGCTGGGACAGTTGCGCGGCAGAGCGCAGCGCCGCGGGATCGAGCAGCAGGACCTCCTTGCGGGTGACCGCGATCAGATTGCGCAACACCAGATTGCGCATCGTGCGGGACACGGTCTCGCGGCTGGCGCCCACCATCTGCCCGATCGCGGCATGGGTCAACCGCCGGGTGATCCGGTTACCGCCTCCGCCCTCTTCCCGTGCCAGCTCCAGTAGCAGCCGGGCAATGCGGCCATTGACGTCGAGCAGCATCAGGCTGGCGATGGTGCTGTCGGCTGGCCGCAGCCGGCGCGACAGCTCGCGGAGCAGGGAGATCGCCAGCTCGGGCGCGTGCCTGAGCCGGGTGCGAAAGTCCTCCCGGCGGAGCTGCAGCAGGATGCTGTCCTCCATGGTGATGACATGGGCCGAGCGAGGCTCGTCGTCGAGCAGGGCCATCTCCCCGAAAAAGGTGCCGGCTGCGAGCACCGAGAGGATGACCTCCCGGCCGTCCTCCGCGACGACCGTCACTTTGACTTGACCCCGGACGATGAAATAGAGCGCGTCTCCGGGATCTCCCTCGGAGAGCACCAGGCTTCCTTTGGTGTATTGCCGTTCGCGCACCAGCTGCGCGATCGCGCGGAGATCGGGCTCCGGAATCTCTCGAAAGAGCGGAACCGTGCGCAAAGCTTCATAGGCGTCGAGGGGCATGGGGTAAAGCTATCAGCTATTACCTGTCAGCTATCAGCTCAAACTCTTCCGGAAGTGCTTCTAGCTGATAGCTGATAGCTGATAGCTGATAGCTGATAGCCACCCGTTGCCTGCCGCAAGCCGAACGGCTAACTTTCATGGCTGTCAATAACTTACGGAGCACCAGTGAAACCCAATCTGCATCCCAAGTATCACACCATTGAGGTGGTGTGTGCCTGTGGGAACAAGTTCCAGACCCGCACGACCGCCGCGGCGATTCACGTCGAGGTCTGCAACGCCTGCCATCCCTATTACACGGGGAAGCAGCGCTTGATGGATACCGCGGGACGCGTTGATCGTTTCCGCCGCAAGTACGGCTCGGAGCAGGCGACCCCCGCCCCGACCGCCGCCCAGTAACCCGTGGAGGCCCGACTCCGCCAGGCGCTCGCGCGGGCGGAGGAGGTCTCCGCGGCGTTGGCCAACCCCGCCGTCGCCAAGGATCCATCTCGCCTCTCCGCGCTGGGCCGCGAGCACGCCCGCTTCGCTCCCATCGTTCGCCTTGCCCAACGGCTTTCCCGGCTGAAAGAAGACCTGGCGCAGGCGCGTGGCATGGCGGACGAAGCCGATCCTGAGCTCGCCGCCCTGGTGCAGGCAGACTTGGATCGGCTTCCCGCCGAAATCGGGCGGCTCGAGAGCGAGCTCGAGGAGCTGCTGGTTCCCCGGGATCCGCTGGAAGACCGCGACGCCATCCTCGAGATTCGCGCCGGCACCGGCGGAGACGAGGCCGCACTCTTCGCGGCCGACCTCGTGCGCATGTACACCCGCTTCGCCGAGCGGCACGGCCTCAAGGTCGAGCCGCTTTCCCTGAGCGAGGGCGCGCTGGGCGGTCTGAAAGAAGCAATCCTGGCAATCCGGGGCGAGGATTCGTACGGGCTGCTCCGGCGCGAGTCCGGGGTGCACCGGGTGCAGCGGGTGCCTGCGACCGAATCGCAAGGAAGAATTCACACCTCCGCTGCCACCGTCGCTGTGCTGCCCGAGGCCGAGGAGGTGGATATCAAGCTCGAGCCGCAGGAGCTGCGTATCGACGTATTCCGCTCAGGCGGGCCCGGCGGTCAGAGCGTGAACACCACCGATAGCGCGGTGCGGATTACGCACCTCCCCACCGGCATCGAGGTCAAGCAGCAGGATCAGAAATCCCAGCTCCAGAACAAGCTCAAGGCGATGGAAGTGCTGCGAGCGCGCCTGCTCGATCGCCGCATCGCGGAGCAGGAGGCTGCCCGTGCCCGCGACCGTAAGGCTATGGTCGGCACCGGCGATCGCTCGGCCAAGATCCGCACCTATAACTATCCCCAGAGCCGGGTGACCGATCATCGCATCGGGCTGTCGATCCACAACCTCGCCGCCGTGATGGATGGGGATCTCGACCAGATGGTGAAGGAGCTCCGGGTTGCCAGCCGCGCGGAGGCCGGCGCCCTCTGATCCTGATGAACGTCGCGGAGCTGATCGAGACAGCGGCACGGCGGCTGCGCGACGCCGGCGTCGTCAAGCCTCGACGCGAGGCCAATCGCTTGTGGGCCTGGCTCAACCGGGTCTCTCCCGGCGAATCCTATCTCGCGCGCGAGCGCGCGGCGGACCCGGAGCGGAGCCGGCAGTTCGAGGCTGCGGTGGAGCGGCGGGTTGCCGGCGAGCCGCTGGCCTACGTGCTGGGGCACACCGGGTTCCGCAATCTGGAGCTGCGCTGTGACCGGCGCGCGCTGATTCCCCGACCCGAGTCCGAAGGGATCATCGATCATGCGCTCCGCCGCGTGCGAACGGGCAGAGCGCTCGACCTCGGCACGGGGACAGGATGCCTCGCGCTGGCCTTGGCCGACGAGGGAGAGTTCGCCGCGGTGGTCGCCGTGGATATCTCGCCCGACGCT
This sequence comes from Gemmatimonadales bacterium, assembly GCA_036007005.1. Classification (GTDB taxonomy): domain Bacteria; phylum Gemmatimonadota; class Gemmatimonadetes; order Gemmatimonadales; family GWC2-71-9; genus JABFSM01. Next base: position 5,890 of record DASYPD010000451.1, on the reverse strand, counting down.
CTCGCGCTCGCTCGCGAAAACTCGGCCCTCACCGGCCGGCGAGTTCACTTACTCCTGAGCGATTTCGGCAGTGCCCTCGCGCCAGCGCGTTTCGAGCTGATCGTGTCCAACCCGCCCTACCTCGCCGCCGCCGAATGCGCGGCGCTCGATCCCTCGGTGCGCGAGTGGGAGCCCCCCGGCGCGTTGACGAGCGGCGAGGCTGGCGTCGAAGCCACGCGGCGGGTGCTGAGCCAAGCCGTGGAGCTGCTGGTGCCGGGAGGCTGGCTGGTGATGGAGCTAGATTCCAGCAGAAGCGAGGCGGGGGCCGAGTGGGCACGCCAGCTCGGTTTTCGCGAGGTCGAAGTGTGGAATGATCTGTTCGGGCGGGCGAGGTATCTGACGGCGCGCAGGGACTAGGGGTTTGGGATTGGGGATAAAGTTTTTTCCTGCCCCTAACCCCTAGCTCCCCAGCTCCCTAGACCCTGGAGTAAAGATGATCGAAGAGAAAGCCCAGGAGCTCGGCCGCATGATCGGCCAGTCGCCGGAGTACCAAACCTTGCGGCGCGCCGAGAAGATCCTGCAGGAGGACGCCGAGACCCGGTTGCGCCTCGAGAAGATCGAACAGCTCGCCCGCCAGATCGACGAGCAGGTGGCGCAGAAGAAGGTTCCCGAGGAGGAGACGGTGCTCGCCTACGAGACGGCGGTGCGCGACCTCGAAGTGAGCACCCAGGGGCAGGCCTACGTCATCGCCCGAGCCAACTACGAGAAGCTGATGACCCGGGTCAACCAGCAGATGAGCGCGGGGATCGAGAAGGGCGCCACCAGCAGCATCATCACCCTGGCATGAGCCAGGGATTCTTTCTGGTGCTGGAGGGACCGGAGGGCGCCGGGAAGACCACGCTCGCCGCCGAACTGGGCGCGCGCTTCCGCGCGGCGGGGCAGGAGCCCGTGCTGGTGCGGGAGCCGGGCGGCACTCCGGCCGCTGAAGCGCTGCGTCGCGAGCTGCTCCATGCGGATCGCAGCTGGACGCCAGAGCGCGAGCTCTTGTACCTGGCCACTGCAAGAGCCGATCTGGTGGGCCAGATCATCCGGCCCGCGCTGCAAGCCGGCCGGGTCGTGCTGAGCGATCGCTACGACCTTTCGACCCTGGCCTATCAGGCGGCAGGTCGCGGCCTGCCGCTGCCGATGGTGACCTGGGTCAACCGCGCGGCAACCGGCGGCCTCCGCCCCGACCTGACCCTCATCCTCGACCTTCCTTCGGAAGTGGGTTCCGCGCGGCAGCTCGCCGCGGGCAAGCAGCGCGATCGGCTCGACCGGGAGCCGCTGGAATTCCACCGTCGCGTCGCGGCGCGCTATCGCGACGAGCAGGGACCCGGTGTGGCGCACCTCGATGCGACGCTCCCGCCCGCGGAGCTCGCGGCCCAGGCCTGGGCGGCCGTCATGGCGGCGCGTCCCGGACTCCTGCCGGCGGGGGCGAGGTAACCCGCGATGCGCCGCTGGATCCTGCTGCCGTCTGTGCTGCTGGTCCTCGCCGGAATGATATGGCTAACCCGCGGGCAGCCGGTCAGATCGGCCCAGCCGGCCGGCGCGCAAACTGCCGGCAGCAAGCTCTTCAATGACGTATTGGCCAAGGTGAAGGGCTCGGCCGTTGATGCGGTGGATGAGCAGGAGCTGTACCGGCGTGCTGCGGTGGGCCTGATCGATGAGCTGGATGATCCCTACGCGATGCTGCAGCTTCCCGGCGAGCATCCCGTGCCGACGGAGGATGCTCCGGTCGGACCGGGCCTCTACCTCGATCGCCGGGACGGCCTGGTTGTCATCGTCGCCACGGTGTCAGGCTCGCCCGCGGATTCCGCCGGGGTGCACGCCGGTGATCGCTTGCTTGGCGTGGATAGTACTCCGGCCGATCCAGCCCGGTTCGACAAGGTCATCGCACTCCTCAACGGCGCGCCGGGAACCAGGATGACCCTGCGGCTCCGCCGCTCCGGAATCCGCGGGACCCTTGCGCTGACCGTCGTTCGCGCCCAGCTCCCCCGCCTGGGGGCGGTGGAGTCTTCGCTGCTCGGCGGCGGCGTCGCCCGGATTCGGGTGCTGCATTTCATTCCTGGAATCGCCGACAGCGTGCGTAACCGGCTCGAGGCCCTCCGGAGTCAGGGCGCCCGGGCGCTGGTTCTCGATCTGCGGGGCACGGTGGGCGGCGAGCTGGCGCAGGGAGTTGCGCTGGCCGATCTCTTTCTCAACGACGGCAGCTTGCTCGTGGTGAGCCGGGCCCGTCCCGCGAGCGCCACCGCGAGCTTCATCGATCATTCGGCCTCGCCCTTCGCGGATATGCCGCTCGCCGTGCTGATTGACGCGGGCACCGCCGGTGCGGCGGAAGTCGTGGCGGGCGCCCTGCAGGATCACGACCGCGCGGCGGTCCTGGGCAGCGATTCGTTCGGGCGCGGCGTTACGCAGAGCAGGTTCGAGCTGGGGCAGGGAGTCTCGCTCAGCCTGACCACGTCGCTTTGGTTCACCCCAAATGGGCGGCAGCTCCAGCGTCCGCCGCGTTCCGCCGCGGGTGACTCGGTGGCGCGCCCGAAAGTGAAGAGCGATGCCGGCCGCGTGCTGCTCGGCGGGGGCGGAATCATACCGGATCGTGAGGTCGCCGAAACCAACCACAGCGATCTCGCGCTGGCGGAAGCGCGCCGCGTGCTGCAACGCGCGGCCTCGCCGGCGGAAGTGCTGGCCCTGCTGACGAAGCGATGAGAGCGGCGTTGCTTCTCGTCGCGCTCGGGCTGGCCTCCCCGGCGTCGGCGCAGCGCACTCGCGTCGTTGTGGTGGTGCCCGGTCAGGTGACGCGAGTGATCACCGACACCATGGGCACGCCCTATCCGGTCCCGGCCGCCGGGGGCCGCGCTTTTGCCGCCCTGGCGGCGGTCTATGCTGAGCTCAGGCTTACGCCGGAGCTGCGCGACTCCGCCACGCTGCAGGTCGGCAATCCATCATTCTATCGGCGGGAGACCTTGGCGGGCCGGCAGATGTCCACCTATCTGAGCTGCGGCGAAGGGATGACCGGACCGTATGCGGACTATTACCGCATCTACATGACGCTGCTGTCGACCGTGACTCCGCTCGGCAGCGACAGCGCTACGTTGCGCACCGTATTCCTCGCCAGCGCGATGAATGTTACGGAGGGCGCGCGGCAACCCATGCCCTGTGAGAGCACGGGGCGGCTGGAGATCCGGATTCACCAGGAGCTGCTGAAAAGAGTGAGCGGCAGGCAGTAGCCGAGCGCAGTGAGTGGACCGGGAAGCGGAAGGGACTGGTCACTGGTCACTGGTTACTGGTCACTGATCTACGACGCGCACCCCCTTCGGCACTTTGAACTCGAAGACCTCCTTGTCGATCGGGGCGTTGATCCGCAGCTGAGATAGAGTCAGAATCCGGCGCACCCCCGCTGACTCCATCAGCTCGATCCGCCGCGGCAGCGCATCGCTATCCAGCCACAACACCGCTCGAGAAAAATTGAGGTCCGCCGACCGCGGCACAATGGAGACCACGTCCACCCGGCGCCCGCTGACCGTATCCGAGCGCAGCCAGTTGCTGCGATAGCGCTCCGCCGGCCGGTCGAGCAGCTTGGCGAGCAGATTGGCGCCATAGACCGGATCGGTCGCCACCCGGATACGGATCACCTGACCCGGCGTCGTGCTGGGCGTATAGATCCAGACGTGGCGGCCATCGATCACGATTGCCTCATCGGGCGGATCGCTGAAGTGCATGGCGAAGGTATTGGGTCCCGCCTGATAGAGCCGGCCACTGCTCCGGAGGGTATCGCCGATGCCGGCGTCCTCCACCACCTGGGTGAAATCCGCTTGCAATGAGGTGAGGCTCCGATACGCCCCGCCCGCTCGTCGAACGATCGCGACAGGATCTTGTGCATCGCACGGCGTTACCGCACCGAGCAGCCCATAGCCAATAGCCAGTAGCCAATAGCCCTTCATCGTGAGCCTGCCAGCGTCCGCCCGATCGCGCCCGCTATCCCGCGGAGCTGCGTCATCAGCAGCGCAAATTGCTCCGGATAGAGACTCTGGGCACCATCCGAGAGCGCCTCGTCCGGGTTGCGGTGCACTTCGATCAGCAATCCGTCCGCACCGGCGGCCACCGCCGCGCGCGCCGCGGCGGGCACCAGCGCGCGCTTACCGGTGGCATGGCTGGGATCAGCCATAATAGGAAGATGCGAGAGCGATTTCACCACGGGAATAGCGTTCAGGTCGAAGACGTTGCGCGTGGCGCCGTCGCTGCTCCGGATGCCGCGCTCGCAGAGGATGACGTCCGGATTTCCCTCGGAGAGCACATACTCGGCGGAAAGCAGCAGATCGTTCAGGCTCGCCGCGATGCCGCGCTTGAGCAGGATCGGCTTACCGATCCGCCCGGCGCGTTTGAGCAAAGCAAAATTCTGCATGTTGCGCGCGCCAATCTGAACGATGTCGGCCACCTCCGCGACCCGTTCCAGCCCCGCTTCGTCGAGCGCTTCAGTCACCAGGAGCAGTCCGGTTTCCCGGCGCACCGCCGCGAGCAGCTCGAGGCCCGCCGCACCCAGTCCTTGAAAGGCGTATGGCGAAGTTCGCGGCTTGAAGGCACCGGCCCGCAGAGCCACCGCGCCCGCTGCTTTTACCGCCTGGGCGGTGGCGAAGATCTGGGATTCGCTCTCCACTGCGCAGGGACCGGCCACCACCAGAATCTCCGCGTCCCCGACCGACAAACCGCCCGGCAACCGCACCACCGTAGGCTCGCGGCGCCATTCGCGCGCCACCATCCGGTACGGACGCGAGACGTGGATGACTTCCTCGACGCCGGGCAGCGCGCTGAAGCGCGCCCCATCCAGCCGGCCATCGTTCCCCAGCACCGCGATGGCGGTGCGCTGCGCCCCGGCGAGAACCTGCGACTGGTAGCCGAGGGAATCGATCAGGCTGGCGGCACGGGCATGATCGGCGCTACTGGCGTCACTGCGGAAGACGATCAGCATGGGGAGTAGTGAGTAGTGAGAAGTGAGGAATGAGTAGTGAGTAGTGAGTAGGGAGTAGGGAGTAGTGAGTAGTGAGGAAGAAGTGGTGAGTAGGGCGGAGGAGCAAGGAGCCGGGGTGACGGCACTACTCACTACTCACTATTCACTACTCACTACTCACTACTCACTACCTCCTGTTCCTCGTGCAGCCTCACCCCGACGATCGTCGACACCCCCGGCTCCTGCATGGTGACGCCGTACACCGCATCGGCGGCATGCATGGTGCGCGGGTTATGGGTGATCACGACGAACTGGGTGCTGTCTTTGAACTCGTCCAGCAGCAGGGTGAAGCGGCCGACGTTCGAATCGTCGAGCGGAGCGTCCACCTCGTCCAGCAGGCAGAAGGGGCTCGGCTTACTCAGGTAGATGCTGAAGAGCAGCGAAACCGCTACCAGCGTCCGTTCGCCCGAAGACAGCAGATGGATCCGCTGGATCCGCTTGCCGCGCGGAGCGGCCTGGATCTCGATCTCGCTCTCCAGAGGGTCGTCGGGGCTGACCAGGCGGAGCTGGCATTCCCCGCCGCCGAAAAGCGTCTGGAAGACCCGCTGGAAGCTGTGCTGCACCGCGGCAAAAGTATCGAGGAACATCGTGCGCGCGGTTCCGTCGATCTCCTTGATCGCCTGCAGCAAAGACTGCCGGGCCGCTACCAAGTCATCCCGCTGGGTCGTGAGGAAGCTCAGTCGCTTGCTTTCTTCGGCATGTTCCTCGACCGCCAGCGGATTGACCGGCCCGATGGCCTCCAGTGCCTCGGCGATCCGGGCGGCCTCGCCCTCGAGCGTCTCCCGATCGAGGTCGAGCAGAGGCGCGGTCGCCAGCAACTGCTCGAAGGGCTGTTTCCACTCGGTTTCGACCCGCTCCACGGTGCTG
>DASYPD010000450.1:0-9034 GCA_036007005.1 Gemmatimonadales bacterium | reverse complement strand
CGCGAAGCCCTTGATGAAGGCCGAAGTGGTGTTGCGCTGGGTGTTCTGCCAGCGCTGCTCGAACTGCTCCTTGAGCTGTGGCGTGAGCAAGTCGAGCCCGGGTGGCAGCGGACGCCCGGGCGTGATGGTCTCGAACACGGTGAGGGTCGAGGTGAGCGCGACGTGCTTCGCCACCAGGTAGGACACCAGCGCGCGGAAGCTCGGGTCGGCCGGGTCCAGTGCCGCGACACTTGCCTGACCCGCGCCCTGGCCGGGACACTCGTCCGGCTTCTTCTCCTTCACGAAATCGGTCGAGGCGAGGAAGCCGTGCTCGAGGTCGTCGATGCCGGCGTCCGCCGCCTCGCGATAGGTCACCGAACACAAATGCCCCGTGAGCTTCAAGCCACGCTTGTGCGCTGCCTCGGCGGCGGCTTTGAGCTCCTCGCGGGTGATGTGCATGTACGCCTTGAACGACGTGGCGCCCATGTCCGCCCAGTAGTCGACCAGACGCCGCGCGTCGTCCGCTCCCGTGAGGGCGTGCACCTGGCCGAGCGGAAGACCCGGACCCTCCAAGTAGGGCGCCGTCGCGTCGATCCAGGGACCTGCCTTCTGGAACTCCCGGTCGGCCTTGGCGAGCCCCAGCTCGCCGAAGCCGTTCATGTTGCCGCCGGTGCGCATCGCCGTGACGCCGCCGGCGAGGTAGAGCCGGGAGAAGCTCTCCGAGAGGTTGCCGAACACGCCGGGACCGGTGGGATAGAAGAGGTGCTCGTGCACCATCACGAGGCCGGGCAGCACGGTCTTGCCGCTGCCGTCGATAACCCGCGCGCCGGCCGGAACGCTCACGCTGGCCGCGGGCCCGACCGCCGTGAGCCGACCATCCACCATAACAACAGTCTGATCCGCGCGAGCCGGTCCGCCGGTGCCGTCGATCAGGCGGACGTGGGTGATCGCGATGCTCGACGTGTCGATGGCCACAAAAGGGCGGGCCGCGGCGCCGATCGTGGGGCGCTGGGCCGCCGCCGGCAACGCCGCTCCCAGCAGAAGAGCCGCAGCAGCGGGGATGGCTCTCACGCTACTGGCCCCGCGCAGCGAGATCGCGGATTGCCTGGGCCATCGCACGGACCCGCGTGGCATCCCCGGCGCCCGCTGCATCCCCCTCAAGCTGGGTCGCCAGGCGCTCCAGCGTCCTCCGCCGGGCCGCGCCGCGCTGCCGCTCGGCCTGGTCCAGCGCACTCGCAGTGGCGCTGATGCGCTGCTTCGAGATCCCGTTGTTCCGGGTTAGCTGATCCAGATACGACCGCACCACCGGGAACGTCGCCGGCCAGACGAGCTTCGGCTGGCTCTGCGGGTTGTACTCCGTCATGGTGACCAGCTTCGCCGCCGCCAGCTCGTTCGCCGAGAGCTGCTCGGTGGGGAGGAGTTCGAGGATGTCGAGCCCCCGCGCCAGCTCGGAGGAATAGACGTAGCCGTTCCACCAGTAGGCGCCCCACGATCCGCCGATGATCCCCCGCATCCGGCTCAGCTCGGCGCGCGCCGTATCGCCCGGCGCGGGCGGTGGGTCGGCCGAGCCGCGATCGAACCAGGCGATCTCGAACGGGTGATCCGGATCGGTGAAGTCCATCACGCTGGCCCCCCCCTGATACCAGCCCTGCACCATGATGTCGCGGCCGGGCACCGGTACCAGTCCGCCGTTGTGCGAGACGCAGTTCTCCTGCGCGGTCTGGGTGCTCGGGATCTTGAAGTAGGAGTGCTGGGTGAATTTCCGGTCGGAGCCCACCGTGAGGATGGTGTTGCCGCCCATCTCCATCATGCTGGTGGCCTGGCACATCGGCTGGGTGCCGCCGCCCCACTCGTCGGTGAATACGACCTTCCCGCCGTCGTTGCTGAACACCGCGGTGTGCCAGAGCGAGAAGTTGGTGTCGGCGCGGGCATCGAGCCGGACCGGCTTCTCGGGATTGCTGATGTCCACCAGCAACCCATAGCTCGCGCAGGCTCCCGCGAGGAGATTCATCGCGGGATACGCGGTCACGTCGTGGCAATTGCGCGGGCCGGTCCGCATGACAGGGGCCCTCGTGGTGTCGCGCGCCTGGCGCTCGGTCTGCGAGGCCTGCCGAGCCGCGCTCATGGGTGCGGCGTCGAGCCCGGTAAAGATCCGCGCTCCGGTCACCACGTCGGCCTGCTCGGGATGCGCGAGCGGCACCTTGATCACGTCGAGCCGGTAGAGGGAATTGCTCTCGTCGGCTGGATCGGTTCCGTTTTTGCAACCGGCCAGCTCGGTTTCGGGCCGGGCGTCGCGATTGCCGGAGAGATAGATATAGACGATGCCCTTGTCGGTCGGGCTCGGTATTACCGTGTGGGTGTGGGATCCTTTGCAGCTCTGCACGTTCTTCACCAGCTTCGGCGCCCGCGGATTCGAGACGTCGTAAATCCGTACCCCCGTCATGTGATCGGCCGGGTTCTCCACGCCGCCCTTGGCGCAGTCGTTCCGGTTGGCGCCGCCCTCCGCCGAGATGAAGAGCAGGTTGCCGATGATGGAGGGATCGCCCTGCGAGGTGACACAGACGACCGTGGAGAGCAGCACCGGCTTCGCGGGATCCTTGACGTCCCAGATCATGAAGCCAGAGAAGTTGCCCTGGTAGACGTAGTGGTCGCGGAAGGCGATGTCGGAGTTGATGAAGGTGAGTCCCCGCGCCGAGTCGAGCTCCACCGGTTTCCGGGAGAACGACACCAGGCGCATGCCGCTCGCCGCCATACCGGCATCGTAGAGACCCGGCTTGAGCGTGTCGCGCGGGTCGTTGCCTTTGGGATAGGTCTGCGCGGATAGCGCCACGGCAAGCATGGCCGCGGGGATCACCAGCCCGAAACTGCGAGTGGGTCTCATCGAAGGAACACTCCGGTTGGGCTACTGGGTGGGTGGCTGCGCCAGCATCTGCTGCATCACGCCGATCTCGGCGGTCTGCACCGTCTGGATGTCGTTGGCGAGGACCGACACGTCCACTTCCTGGCCGGCCCGCGGCGTCGCAAAGAGATCCGCGACCATCTTGAGCGCTCCCTGGTGATGCTGGATCATGAGCACCAGGAAGTTGCGATCGAACTCGGGGCCGTGCGCGGCAGCGAGGGCGTCGAGCTGCTCCACGGTGAGCATGCCCGGCATCTGCATGCTGCGCCAGGAGGAGGTGTCGGGAGCCGCCTGATTGTTGGCGCGCAGCCACTGCTGCATGAGCCTGATCTCGGCGATCTGCGACTGATCGATCTTCCGGGCAAAGCGGAGCAGGCGCGGGTTGGCGCCATGGGCTGCCGCCATGCGCGACATGTAGATGGCCTGGGCGTGGTGGGCGATCATCCCCTGCATGAACCGGACGTCGGCTTCGGTGTAAAGGGCGCCCTTCGGGATGACCACAGGCGCCATTGCCGCGTGCTCATATTGCTGCGCCGCGGCGCTCGCGACGACCCATGGGGAAAGGAGGATGACGCCGAGCGTCCGGACGATCCCGCGCATGCGAAACAGTATTACCGGCCCGACCCTGGCGCAAAGGAGGGCTATGCGCCGCTATTCCGCTCGCATGGCGCGGAGGGGATCGACCCGGGCCGCGCGCCACGCGGGCAGCAGGCTCGCGGCCACCCCGGCCAGGGCCAGGGCCGCGAGCGACAGGGCCAGCGTGGCGGGGTCGAAGGGATGGATGCCGTAGAGCAAGGCGCCCAGCGCCCGTCCGGCGGCCAGGGCGAGCAGCACGCCGGCGGCTAACCCGGGAACAATCGCCCGCACGGTGCCGCCCAGCACCATGGCCTGGAGCCGGAACGGCGAGGCACCGAGAGCGCGCCGCACACCGATCTCCCGGGTCCGCTGGGCCACCGCGTAGGAGACCACGCCGTAGATTCCCACCAGGGCGAGCAGCAGGGCCAGCCCGCCGAAGGTCGAAAGCATCAGCATGGTGAACCGCTTGTCGGCCACCGTTCCCGCCACGACCTCGGGCATCGTGCGCAGCACCATGGGGACCTCCGGGTCGATGCTCCCAATGGCGCTGCGCAGGCCGGCGTAGGCGGTGACAGGCGCCAGGGAGCTGCGCACCGCATAGGTGACGGAGTTCGAGCGATAGGGAGGCCGTTGCCGGTAGTCGAAGTAGTAGGTCGGCCTGAGCCCGCCGACCAGCGAGCTGGCGCGCACGCTGCGAACCACCCCGACCACGGTGAACCACGGCTCGGTGTCGCTACCGCTGTCCATGCCCACCGGGCGGAGCCGCTTGCCCAGGGGATCCTGCCCCGGCCACTCCTGCCGGGCAAAGGCCTCGTCGATCACCACGACGCGCGGCGCCGCGGCGGCGTCCCCAGCGCCTAACCCGCGCCCCCGCAGCACGGGCATGCCCATGGCCCGGAAGTAATCTCCGCCCACCACCCGGTAGACCGCATAAGCGTTGAAGGGCCCGCGCGGATCGAGTGGCTTGCCCTCGATCCGCAGCGATCCGCTCGGGCCGCCGCTCTGCAGCGGCAACATGTTGCTGAATCCCACCGCGAGAACGCCGGGCAGCGCCCCGATCCGCGCCAGAGCCTGGGAATGGAATGCCGCCACGCGGGGCGAGTTGCCGGGGTAGTTCACCGAGGGCAGATCCACGGTGAGCGCCAGCGCGCCCGCCGGCTCGAAGCCCTGCTCGGTGGCCATAACCCGCTGAAACGACTTGACCAGCAGAACCGACCCCGCCAGCAGTCCCACCGCGAGCGCGACCTCCGCCGCCACCAGCACGTTCCAGACGCGCATCCGCCGCATGCTCGCCATCCCCACCGCGGCCTCCCTGAGCTCGGTCACCGTTGACGCCGAGGAGAGCCGGAGCGCGGGAAACAGGCTGAAGCCCAGCGTCGTCACGAAGGTCGCGCCGAGGGCGAACGCCGCCACCCATCCGTCCACCCGCACCAGGTCCATGCGCAGTGCCGCCGGGGCGAGCGGAGCAAAGATGCGGAGCAGCCCGACCGCCAGCAGCAGTCCCGCCAGAGCTCCGAGCAGCGCGAGCAGGAGGCTCTCGGTGAGCAGCTGGCGCGCCAGTCGCAGCTGGGTCGCTCCGAGCGCCGAGCGCACCGTGAACTCGCCCAGCCGTGCGGTGCCCCGCGCCAGGATCCCGCTCGCCAGGTTGGTGCAGGCGGCCAGCAGGAACACCCCTGATGCCGCCAGCAGGAGATAAAGCGGCTTCTGCAGCGCGGCGGTTTGCGCCTGCTGTAGTCCGGTAACCGCCGCGCCCGTGGCGTCGAAGTCGGGATAGTACAGCGGCTTGAGCGACGCGAGGATGCTGGCCAGCTCGCGCTCCGCCGCGGCCGGCTCCAGGGACGGCCGCAGCCGGCCTACCACGTCCCAGTTGTGCGACGTGCGCGACATGCTCTGGTCCATGAGCTCGATCGGCCACCAGATCTGGGTTCGGTTCGGAAAATCGAAACCTGGCGGCAGCACGCCGATCACTTGATGATCCCATCCCAGCTTGAGCCGCACGCCCTCCAGGGACCGGGGCGACCCCAGCGCATCGCGCCAGAACTCATAGCTCACCACGGCGACGGGCGCGGCGCCCAGCCGGTGTTCCTCCCGCGCGGGCAGCCGGCCGAGCACCGGGCGCAGCGGGAACACGCGGAAGAACCCCGCCGAAACCGTCGCGGTGCGGACCCGGAGCGGAGTCCCGGTTCCCAGTACCGTCGCGGTCCAGGCTCCATACGACGCCATTCCCTGGAAGGAGCGCGAGCGCGCTTCGAGGTCGAGGAAGTTGGCCCAGGCAACACTGGCGGTTCCCTGCTCCATCCGCTGCTCGATGGCAACCAGCCGGTCGGGCTCGGGATAGGGAAGCGGACGCAGCAGCACCCGGCTCACGATGCTGAACATCGTGGCCACCGCGCCGGTGCCGAGTCCGAGGGTCAGCACCGCCATCAGCGTGAAGCCGGGATTCTTGCGCAGCATGCGCTGTCCCACCACGAGGTCCTGCCAGAGGGCCCCCAGCCGTTCCGTTCGGCGCACCGCGGCGCGGCGCCGGCGCTCGATGGCCCGGCACTCCGCTTCGACCCGCGTCGCATCGCCGAAGGACTCCCGAGCCAGCGCCTCGGCACGATCACGCGGCAACCCCTGCTGCATCAGCTCGGCGATGCGCTGCTCGAAATGGAACTCCAGCTCCCGGCGAACGTCCTCGGACACCGGCGGCGTGCGCGAAAGCGGGAGCCGCTCGTCATCGAGCTCCCGTTTCACGAGAGGGATTCCTCCGGCCGCGACTCCAGCACGCGAGTGAACACCTTGATGTAGCGCCGCCAGGCGCTGACCTCCTGCTGCAGCGCGCGCTGCCCCGCGCGGGTCAGGCTGTACACCCGGGCCTCACGGCCGCTCTCCGCCGTGCGCCACTCCGACTCGATCCAGTCCCGCTCCTCGAGCCGGCGCAGCGCCGGGTAGAGCGCCCCCTCCTCGATGCGGAGCTCGTGGTCGGAGCATTCGCGCAGCCAGCGGGAGATGGCGTAGCCGTGGGCCGGTCCCCAGCTCAGTGTCTTGAGGATCAGTACGTCGAACGTGCCCTTGAGCAGGCGGAGCTGGCTGTCGGTCATCGGCGGGTCCCGGGCGGGGGCATACCTAAGACTCTATAGTATCACGCCAGTTTTGTCCAGCGTCTCAGGGAACGCGCTTTCTGATCCGTGGTGCCGCAGGCGGTGGCTTGACAGATGCCGGGGATGTGCTAATCTAATAGCAGATGCTAGACAGTTAGCACAGATGCAACTCTGAGGAGGGTGCCCGTGTCTCCGTCTCCCATGCTGCTCGGCCGCCGCGAGCGCCAGATCATGGACGCCGTCTTCCAGCTGGGGAAGGCATCGGTGGCGGAGGTGCGGCGCGAGCTGCCCGACCCGCCCAGCTACTCCGCCGTCCGCGCCATGCTGGGCATCCTTGAGGAGAAAGGCCTGCTGCGCCACGAGCGGGACGGCCTGCGCTACGTGTACCGGCCCACCGTTCCGCGGGGGACGGCGCAGCAGTCGGCGCTCAAGCATCTGGTGCGCACCTTCTTCAACGACTCGCCCGAGCGGGCGGTCGCGGCACTGCTTGCCATGTCGGACGCGAAGCTGACACCCACTGATATGAAGCGCTTGGCGCGGCTGGTCGAGCGCGCCAAGGCGGAAGGTCGCTGACCATGACCATGCTCGCACTGCTGCTCGAAGGCAGCCTCAAAGGCGGGGCGATCCTCGTCCTCGCTCTGGGAATCACTCGTGCGATGCGGGGTCGCTCCGCCGCCGCGCGGCACCTGGTCTGGGGCATCGCACTGCTCGCGGCCGCCGCGATGCCGCTCGCGTCGCGGCTGGCGCCCGACTGGCGGGTTCGCCTGCCCGCCAGTCTCGGTTCCCAGGTCAGCCGAGCTCAGGCCGTGATGTCGCCCACCCAGGCGGCTCCGCAGACTTTGCCGGCTGCCGAGATCGCGGCCGGCGAACCGAGCGCCGGGCGCGCGGGTACTGCCTCGTTGGCCTCTAGCCACACTGAACCGGCCCCTTTCCGTGGGCAGAGCGTCGCTCCCCTGTCCGCGGCGACGGCGCTCGAGCTGTGCTGGGTCTTGGTCGCGGCCACGCTGCTCATCCGGCTGCTCATCGGCTTCGTGCGGCTGGCAAGGCTGACCCGCCGGGCGGCGCCGGTGAACGCTCCCGAGTGGGCCCGCCTGCTGAACGACTCGGCCCGCTCTTTCGGAGTGCATCGTCCAGTGCGGCTGCTCGCGAGTGAGGAAACCCAGGTCCCGATGACCTGGGGCATCGTCCGCCCCGTCGTGCTGCTGACACCCGATTACGACGAATGGAGCCCCGAGCGCCGCCGCTCCGTAATCCGTCACGAGCTTGCGCATGTGACGCGCTGGGATGCGGTGACCCAGCTTGCCGCCCAGGTTTGCTGCGCCCTCTACTGGTTCAACCCGCTGGTCTGGATGGCCGCGCGCGCGCTGCGGAGCGAGCGCGAGCGGGCCTGCGACGATCGCGTGCTGGCGGCCGGCACCCGCGCCTCGGATTACGCCGGCGAGCTGCTCGAGATTGCCCGGAGCGCCTGGGGCGTCGAGCAGCACGGCGTGGCGCTGGCCATGGCCCGCCGCTCCCAGCTCGAGGGACGGTTGCTCTCGATTCTCGATGCCGGCGTTCGGCGCGAGACGCCCGGCGCCGTGTCGGCGCTGCTGCTCGGCGTGGCCGCGCTGCTCTTGAGCGCCCCGCTCGCCGCGTTTCGTCCGGCGCCGGCGGCCACAGAAGCTGCGCCGCCTCTCACGAAGTCGCCTGCGGCAGTCCCTCGCTCCGAGCCGGTCGCGCCGCAACCCACCAGCGCCGCTCCGGTTGCCTCGAAGCCGGTGAAGCCAGTAAAGGCTGCGGGAGACGCGGCTGTCCCGCAGCGTATGGCTGCGGCCGAGCCGGCATGCGAGCAAGGCAATTCCTCCCATTCGAGCCAGAACTGGAGCGACAATGGGAAGAAGACCTGGCGGGTGAGCTGGACCGGCGACAACTGCTCCGTGGACCTGCGCGCCGATGGAGACGTCAAGTTCAACGCGGATTTCTCCGATGTCACCAGCATCACGCCCGGCGGATACCTGGAGATCAGCGTGCGGATGGGCGGGAACCTGCGGCGGCTGGAGATTCGTTCCGAGGGCGGCGCGCTGCGGCGCACCTACAGCATCAACGGCACCGTCAGTCCCTACGACGACGCGGCGCGGGCCTGGCTGGCCGGCTTCCTCATCGAGCTGGACCGGCACACCGCATTCGCCGTCGACGCAAGAGTGCCCGCGTTGCTCCAGCAGGGCGGAGCGTCTGCCGTGCTCGACGAAATCGACAAGATGAGCTCGGACTACGTGCGCGGGGTCTATTATCGCAAGCTGTTGATCAGCGCCAAGCTCTCCCCGAGTGAGGTGCGCCGGGTGGCCAAGTCCGCGGGCACCAGCATGAGCTCGGATTACGAGCTCGGCCGAGTGCTGAGCGCGCTGGCGGAGCAGTATTCGCTGGAAGACGCCGAGGTCCGGACCGCCTTCATCGACGCCGCCGGAACCCTGGAGTCCGATTACGAGCGGGCCCAGCTGCTGCTCGTCGTCATCAGCAA
>DASYPD010000449.1:0-5674 GCA_036007005.1 Gemmatimonadales bacterium | reverse complement strand
TCCTCGACCTTTCAGTACGACAAAGCCTGCCCGCCGCCCGCCGATCGCTCGCAGGGCTACGTCTGGCCGCTCGGGCATTTCGAGATCTATACGGCGAAGCCCGACGGCTCGGACCTGCGGCAGCTCACCAACAACGGCGCCTACAACGCCGAGGCGACCGTTTCTCCCGACGGCAAGCGGATCATCTTCACCAGCACCCGGGACGGCGACCTCGATCTCTACACGATGAACGTCGACGGCAGTGAGGTGCGACGAATCACCCATCGCATCGGCTATGACGGGGGCGCCTTCTTCTCGCCGGACGGCCGCCAGATCGTGTGGCGTGCGGGTTATCCCGTGACCACGGCCGACAGCGCTGACTACCTCCGGCTGCTCACGGCTCGGCTGGTGCGTCCGGCCAAAGTCGAGCTCTGGATCGCCGACGCCGACGGCGGTAATCCCCGGCAGATCACTCGGCTCGGCGGTGCCAATTTCGCGCCCTATTTTCACCCTGATGGCAAACGGATCATCTTCTCCTCGAACTACGCGGATCCCCGCAGCGGGCACTTCGACCTGTATCTGGTCAAGCGGGATGGCAGCGGGCTCGAGCAGGTGACGACCCATCCCGATTTCGACGGCTTCCCGATGTTCAGTCCGGATGGCCGGAAACTCCTCTGGGCCTCCAACCGTCATGGGCGGGAAGCGGGCGAGACGGATATCTTTATTGCGGACTGGATAGAATAAGGGGCACGCATGAAGTCGTTCGGCCGTTGGCTGTGGGACTGGACCAAGTCGATCGCGGTGGCGCTCGTCGTCTGGTTCTTCCTGCGCACCTTTCTCGTCGAAGCGTTCCGGATTCCTTCGGGCAGCATGGAGAACACCCTCCTGATCGGGGACTTTCTCTTCGTCAACAAGCTGCTCTACGGCGCCGAAGTGCCCCTTCTCCACAAGCGGCTTCCCGCCATCCGCGAGCCGCGCCGGGGCGACATCCTGGTCTTCGATTCGGTGGAGGAGGAAGGCCTCAAGGTCGTCAAGCGGCTCATCGGTGTTCCCGGAGACACGCTTTCGATGGAGAACGGCCAGCTCTATCGCAACGCGAAGCCGGTCAACGAGCCCTGGGTGATCCGCACCGATCCCAATACCAACGCCGATCCACTGCAGCGGGAACAGATGCGCCGCTGGCAAGTGCGTCACCTGGTGGCCGGCGTCCGCGCCGAGAGCTACCATCCCGATCTCAACAACTGGGGCCCCCTCGTGGTGCCCCGCGATTCTTTCTTCATGATGGGCGACAACCGCGACGGCTCCTATGACGGGCGCTACTGGGGCTTTCTCCCCCGCGACCACGTCCGCGGCCGGCCCCTGCTGGTCTACTACAGCTTCGATGGCAATACCTACAAGCCGCTGCCGTTTTTCACCAATATCCGCTGGGGCCGGATCTTTTCGATGCCTAAATAGCAGGGAGTAGGGAGGACCTACTCCCTGTTCCACCGTGATCTGCGTCACAACGGGAGCTGCGCACGTTGCGGGCCCGCACTGCCCTCCTATCTTGAAACCATGGGTCGAATCCTCTGGCCGGCGCTACTACTGGCCATCTTCGCTTGCGCGCCACGCGTCTCGGCGCCCGAAGTTCTTCCCGCCGCTGGTGGCGAGGCGGATTTTCGCGCGGCGGTCCAGCTGGGCCTGGGGTATGAAGCGGTGGGGCGCGACGAGGAGGCCCTGGCCGCGTACCAGCGCGCCGGGACGCTGCCGGCGTCCCGGGCCGAGCGGAGAAGCGTCGAGCAGCGGATCATCGTCCTAACCCGCGCTCGGCTGGCCGCCGATGCTCGCCGCGCCATCGCCGCGGAACGGGAACTGGCGGCGACCCCTGCCGTGCCGAATACCCTCGCGGTGCTGCCCTGGAGCTATCTCGGCGCCAACCCGGAGCTCAAGCCGCTCGAGCGCGGGATGGCTCACCTGCTCGTGAGCGATCTGGCGAAAGTGCCCCGCTTCACGCTCCTGGAGCGCGACCGCGTGCAGGCCCTGAGCGATGAGCTCGCACTCGGCGCGGCGGGTCGCCTGGAGCCGGCGACGGCGGCGCGCTCGGGTCGCTTGCTCCGCGCGGCGGAGGTGCTGCAGGGCTCGCTGCGCGAGACCAGCGCCGGCGCCATCCGGCTCGATGCCAACATCGTGAGCGCCACCACCGCCGAGATCCAGGCCAGCGGCACAGCGTCCGATCGCCTCACCCAGCTCTTTGCGGCGGAGAAGGCCCTCGTGCTCGGATTGCTCGATCGGCTCGGCGTCGTGCTGGGCCCCGCCGAACAGCGTGCCATCGCGGAGCGCCCGACGGCCGATCTGCAGGCGTTCCTTGCTTTCAGCCAGGGGCTCGAGGCCGAGGACCGCGGCAACTTCGGGCGCGCCGCGCAGCTCTTTCAGCAGGCGGCTGCCCGGGATCCCTCCTTTCGTGCCGCCCGCGATCGCGCCGCCAGCGATCAGCGCATCGGCGCGGCCAGCCGGATGACGCCGGCCCGGCTGGCGCAGAGCATCAAGCCCGCGCCAATGGCTGCAGCCCGCTCGTTCGGTCTCGGCGGCCTGCGGAGTGCGCAGCTCGCCGCCGCGCTGCAAGGTGTCGCTCCCACGCTGGCAGGGAGCCTGGGCCCGCGAGCCAGGGCTGCCCTGCGAGCCAGGCTCGCCGAGGCGCTGCGCCAGGACGATGCGGGACGGATGAATACCCTGGGCAAGCTCGTGGGGACTATCCCGCGCCCGTGAAGCTCCGGATTGGCGCGCTCGGACTGCTTTCCGCAGCCCTCGTAAACCCAGTCGGCACGCTCGCCGCGCAAGTCTCCAGTGATCGATTCGAGGCCGTGCTCGGGCCGGACCTGCGGATTCTCAGCTTCGACGGGTTGCCCCATCTCAAGCGCCTGCGTCAGCTTGCTATGCCGGCTGGGGTGGCGCTGTCGTTCGGACGCTTCCGGGTGGATCTGGGCTCGGCCTTTGTTTCGACCGAGCTTTCGCGCTCCGATGCGAGCCACCATCGGGTGGATCATGTGACCGACAGCCAGCTCCGTGCTGCCTATACCATCGGCCGCGATGCGGTCGTCGCCACACTGCTGCTGAATCTCCCCACCGGGCTGCGCTACGGCTCGGCAAAAGACTATGCGGTTGTGGGCGCTGTCTCGCCCAGCGTGCTTGCCTTTCCTGTCGCCAGTTACGCCAATGGTTTCTCCGTGACTACCGGGGTTGCGGCGGCTGTCCCGACGGGGTTTTGGAGTCTCGGCATCGCGGGCAGCGTGCGGGTTAGCAGCCGCTTCACTCCCTACGCGGATTCCGCCGGGGCTATCACCTACAAGCCTGGCATCGAGGCTCGCGTGCGCGCTGGCGCCGATGGCCTACTCGGCGCTTCGCGCGTCTCGCTGGGGATCACCTACAGCACCTTCGGCGATGATCAATTCGGTACCGGGGGAACCGTTCGAGGACTGTACCGGCCCGGTCCACGCTGGCTGGCCGAAGCCGCCCTCGCGGCTCCCATCGGCTCGACCCTCCTCAATCTTTCGCTGTGGG
This sequence comes from Gemmatimonadales bacterium, assembly GCA_036007005.1. Lineage (GTDB taxonomy): Bacteria > Gemmatimonadota > Gemmatimonadetes > Gemmatimonadales > GWC2-71-9 > JABFSM01. Next base: position 2,158 of record DASYPD010000449.1, on the reverse strand, counting down.
GCTTTCACCGCTCTCCGGGAGACAGCACCGGGGCTTCCGCCCGGAACCGCGAGACCCTCGGGGTAGGTGAAGTCTCCCTGACGATCCCGCTCGGTCGTACCTTGAGCTTTGAACCCGGAGTATCGGGCCGGCTGTCAAAACCCCAGTCGGGGAAGGGGCGGCTGCTAGGCCTCGGCGCTGCCCTGCGCATCCGCTTGAGCGACGCGGTCTCCTTGAGCCCAGCCGCCCGGTACGACACCGGCTGGATCGAAGACGGCCAGGGAGCTCGCGCTACCTTCCGAGGCGGCCAAGCTTCGGCGTTCTTCCGGATCATCTACTAGGTCATTACTCGTCTGCCATTGTAGCAGACTGCTATGGCAGTCTCGTTTCTTGACGCGCCCCACCCCCGTTTATACGTTGCGGCGGTCCAATACCGCCTTCTAATCGCTGGAGTCGTTGTGACAGAGCTGGGTGGGACCCAGATCAGCTCGTTGATGGAAGTGTTACCGGGGATTGCGCAGGTTCTACGCAGCCCGGTCGCCGATGCCATCGTCAATCTTATCCGAGCCGCGTGCCGGGTGCGCGAATTTGATATCGCGGATGCCGAGGAGATGCTCCGCTACGCCGTACGGCGAAATCTCATGGGCGCCGAGGAGAGCGAGCGGGTGCTGGCCGAGGCAAGGGCGATCCTGCAGAAGCGGGCCGAGCGGGCCGCTGAACGCGAGCATCCCAGCAAGAAGCCCGCGCCCAAGCCCAAGCCGAAAGCGCGCGCGAGACCCAAGTCCGCCGCAAAGCACCGCGGGAATGCCAAGCATGCTGCGAGCAAGCGCAATGGACGCGCCGCGAGGAAAAGACACTAGGCCACCAAAACAGAGCCGCCGGCGCGAAGCCGGCGGCCGGTACGACCGAACGGAAGCTTCGCTCAGACCTTCTTGACGTTCGAAGCTTGCAGGCCTTTCGGCCCGTCAACGACCTCGAATTCCACCTGATCGCCCTCGCTCAGCGAACGAAAGCCGTCCGCCACGATTGCAGTGTGATGAACGAAGACGTCCTTGCCGCCCTCCTGCGCGATAAACCCGAAGCCCTTCGCGTCGTTGAACCACTTCACCGTACCCTTCGCCATTGCTACGACCTCATGTGCTGGGAGCCTCGCGGCTCGGGGGAACCCGACCGGGCGGAGTGGCGGACCGCTCGCTCCCGCCGGCCATCATTCGGAGAAGGTTCCGCCCGGCAGCGCATTTGTCAATATCCAGCCTCTGCGATAAGCTTCCAGTCATGGCCACCCCCGGCACGCTGACAGTCCGTACCTTCCTCGATCGCACCGAGGGATTGGCCCATCTACTGTTGCGTGCGGACCAGGCTCCCCGGCTGCTTGCCTTCGACGATGCGGCAGGTTGTCCGGTGGAAACGGCGCTCGCGGCGCTGGAGTGGACCGCGGCGGTGGGCCTGCTCCCGGATGATGATTTGCTGCACGCCGCCCGGCTTACCAGTGAGACCGCCGCGGCGGTCGTGGAGCGCAAGACACCCGAGGGCGGTCGCCAATTCGTTTATCTCGGACCGCGACTCGAGGCACCTCCCATGGATGTCTTCGAAGGCCGAGTCCTGCTCGATGAGCCGGGCGTGAAAGCCGTGGAGTTCTCCCAGCGCGCCCACGCACTGGCTCATTTTCTCCGTGCAACTTCCGGCACCGGCGCCCTGATGGCGCTCTTGACCCGGCGAGCTCCCGAAGTTCGTCACCTGAGGCGCTGGTTCCGTCCCATCGTCCAGGCGCTGGGTGACGAGCACCTGCTGATCGGTGGCTGGTTCGCCGCAAGCTCGGCAGGGGCCTTGTTCGGGGGAACCGATACCGATCCGACCTATCGGTATATCGAGGTGGGGGTGGAGCCCTGATTAGGGGCTAGGGAGCTAGGGGCTGGGGGAGCTAGGGAACTTCCTAACGGCGTGAGCAATGATGCTCGCGCCGTCTTGCTTTCCCCTAGCTCCCTAGCTCCCTAGCCCCTAGCTCCCTGTTTACATGTTGATTCACATTTCCACTTGATGTGTCGAGAGTGCTGTTGCGCGCTGAAATCAGCGGACTTGTGCTTCCACAAACTGCCCACCATGCGATCGCGTAAACCGAACAAAATCAGGCACTTGCGCGATTTTGCAGAAGCCCTATCTTTGCCTTGCGTCGCTTCCG
>DASYPD010000448.1:0-2842 GCA_036007005.1 Gemmatimonadales bacterium | reverse complement strand
CCTTGCTGGCCACCGTCTTGGTTTGCTTCGCCGTTTTTTTGACCCGGCTCCGCGCCCGGCTCCCCGCGCGCGCGGCTCGCTTCGCAGCTCTTGCTCTGACCGGCATGCATCCTCCTGGCTGATGGATGGACTCCTCTCTGGGTGACGAGCCAGCGGGCCGGAAGCATCACGCAAGATCCTCGGACAGAGTGCGATCGAGCTGCTCCAGCAGGTGAGCGGCATCGTCTCGCGCAAAACAGAGCGGCGGCTTGAGCTTGAGCACGTTATGGTCCGGGCCATCGGTGCTGAGGAGAACGCCGCGCTCGCGCATCCGGTTGGCAACCTGGGATGCTTCGGGGCCGGCAGGATCTCGCGTTTCGCGATCGCGCACGAGCTCCAAGCCGAGAAAGAGGCCGAGCCCGCGCGCATTGCCGGCGATCGCATGTTTGGAAACCAGAGCATGCAAGCCGGCGAGCAGGTACGCGCCGACGTCGTGCGCGTTGCGTTGCAGCCCTTCCTGCTCGATGACCTCGAGCACCGCGAGCCCCGCGGCGGAGGAGACTGGATTTCCGCCGAAGGTATTGAAGTACTCCATGCCGTTGGCGAATGCGCGCGCGAGCTCCGGCGTCGTGACCACCGCGCCTAACGGGTGTCCGTTGCCGATCGGCTTGCCCATGGTGACGATATCCGGTATCACGCCCTGGGTTTCGAACGCCCAGAAGTGCGTGCCGACCCGGCCGAGTCCGGTCTGCACCTCATCGGCGATCGCTACGCCGCCGGCCGCGCGGATCCCGGCGTAGGCCTCGGCGAGAAAGCCGCTGGGCAGCACGATTTGTCCCCCGCAGCTCAGGATGGATTCGGCGAGGAAAGCGGCGGGCGCTTCGCCCTGCTCGGCGAGCGCGGCGATGGCATCGGATACTCGCGCGGCGTACTTGCGGCCCGCGTCGGCATCCGGGCCGCGGAATTGGCCGCGATACACATCGGGCAGGGGAATCTTCTTCACCCAAGGAGGCGGACCGGCGCCACCTGGTCCGTCGTGCTTATAGGGGCTCACATCCACCAGCGTCGTGGTGTTGCCGTGATAACCTACGTCCACTACGACCATGCCGCGGCGTCCAGTGGCGGCACGCGCGAGCCGGAGCGCGAGCTCGTTGGCCTCGCTGCCGGAGTTGACGAAGTAGCAGACGCTGAGCGGTGCGGGCAGCGTGGCGCTGAGCCGCTCGGCGTACTCGGCGAGGCGCTCGTGTAGGTAGCGCGTATTGGTATTGAGCACCGCGGCCTGCTCTCGAATCGCGCGGACGACGCGCGGATGGGAATGACCGACGTGGGCGACGTTATTGACCGCGTCGAGATAGCGGAGGGCGTCCTCGTCGTAGAGATACTGTTTCCAGCCCCGCACGATGGTGAGCGGCTTGCAGTAGGCGATACTCAGCGACGGCCCCAGATGTTCCCGGCGACCGGCAAGCATTTGCGGGCCGCTCCGGTGCGGCACAGCTAGCAGACTTTCCGGAAGGTTCGCCACCAGGTTCGGGTTGGGGGAAAGGCTCTTCCAAACCGCGCGCTGATCGGAGCGGGCCACGCCGGGAAACTCGCCCTCGCGGTCGAGCAGGTCGGTGATGAGCTGGAAATGAAGGTGCGGGGGCCAGCCGCCATTCTCGTCGAGGTCCCCGATGGTGCCGAGCTGGCGGCCGCGCTCGACGGATTCCCCCGGTTTCAGCGCGCCGAGGGCGTCGCGGCCAAGGTGCCCATAGAGGGTGAAGAAGTCGGGGATACCGGCCGGCTGGTGGCGCAGAATCACAGTGGGGCCGTAATCGCGCTCCATGCCGTTGTCGCGCACGCTCTCGACCACGCCGGCGAGCGGGGCGAGCACCGGGGTTCCCGGTTCGGCGAAAAGATCGAGCCCAAGGTGCACGGTGCGCGGAAGATCCCGCTCGTTGCCCTCGGCGTAGTAACCCGCTGACGAGTAGAGCACGCGCGCCTCGTCATAGCGGCCCACCCCGATCCGGGCGCCGGCGGCACGCAGGTGCTCGAACAGTTTGTGGCTGAAGCCGGGGAGATCGTCCGGCTCGACGGGAGTTTCGACCAGCACGCTTCCCACCGAGAGGTCGATCGCTTCGAGCGGTCCCTCGATGCCCAGCAGCGGCCCGATCGCATCCCGCTGGTCGGCGAGCCATCGGGTAACCACCGGCTCCCGGGGACAGGGAACCAATCCCGCCGCGGCGCGGAAGCTGTAGTGCACCAGGCGGGGATGCACCGCCTCGAGCCGCTCGAGGGTTTCCCACGCCCCCGCTTCGCTGATGGTGAGGTATGACTCTTCGGGGAAGCTCGCGCGCTGTTCCGCGGAATTCACCACGGACACGGCGAGCCGGGTGCAGATCAGAGGGAAGAGCAGCTCGAGCTCCGGCTCGGTGAGGGGATACTCGGCGTGATACCCTCGCACCACCTCCGCGGCAGCGCCGAGCGGATCGGGCTTCCCTTGCATGGCATAGGCGCAGGCGATCGCAAGGTCGGCGACGACGGCACTCTCGAGCATGTCGCCCAAGTCCACGATGGCGACAACCCGTCGCTCGTAGGGGTCGCCGGGGCCTACGATCACGTTCCAGTCATTGGCGTCGTTATGGATCACGCCGCGACGAAGCGAGGGCAGGGCGGGAAGGACATGAGCGTCGAAGCAGGCTAAGTGCCGTTCGACGATGGCGCGGCGAACGGGCTCCCTAACCCGGTGAAGGTGCGCGCGGATCCAGCCGGCGCGCGAGATGTCCCACTTGAGCTCGCGGGAAGCGGCGGGGTGATGGAATCCTTCCAGCGCGCGATCGATCGCGCCTAAGGTCTGGCCGAGACTGCCGAGCAATTCGGGAGTTTG
>DASYPD010000447.1:0-1989 GCA_036007005.1 Gemmatimonadales bacterium | reverse complement strand
TTACCTGACCGACCTCAGCGCCAGGCTGCTGGTTGTCGGCCAGGGGAAGGACTCTCCCGCCGTCGCGGTGGCAGGCCGGCTGGGGATTCCCCTCGCCCGTCTCCTGCCGCAGCCCGAGCGAGGAGCCGGCAGCTTCGAGTTGGAATTCGCGGGAGCGGCGCCGGCTCAATCGCCCGCAGCACCACGGGCGACCACCGCGGACGACAGTGCGCTCGTCCTGCACACCTCGGGCACGACCTCGCGCCCCAAACTCGTGGCGCTGGCGCACCGGAATCTTTGCGCGTCGGCCCAGAACATCCGCGCGTCGCTGGCTCTCACCGCGGCGGACCGCGGACTCGTCATCATGCCGCTCTTTCACATCCACGGCCTCCTCGCCGCTCTGCTCGCGCCGCTCGCCGCGGGCGGTGAAGTCTGCTGTACCCCGGGCTTCAACGCGCTCAAATTCTTCTCCTGGTTTGCCGAGGTGCGGCCGACCTGGTACACCGGCGTTCCGACCATGCATCAGGCCATCCTCATGCGCGCGCCGAAGAACGCGGAGGCGCTGCAGGAGCACCGGCTGCGCTTCATCCGCTCCTCCTCCTCGGCGCTCCCTCCTACGGTCATCGCCGAGCTGGAGCGCATCTTCGGCGTGCCGGTGATCGAGGCGTACGGCATGACCGAGGCGGCGCACCAGATGGCGAGTAACCCGCTGCCGCCCGGCACCCGCAAACCGGGCACTGTCGGTCCGCCCGCGGGCCCGGAGATGCGCATCGTAGATTCGCGCGGCAACCCGCTGCCTCCCGGCGTCGCCGGAGAGATCGTCATCCGGGGGACCAATGTCATGCGGGAGTACGAGAACAATCCCAAGGCCAACGCCGAAGCCTTCTATGGCGGCTGGTTCCGTACCGGCGATCAGGGCGTAATGGATACGGAAGGCTACGTCAGCATCACCGGCCGCCTGAAGGAAATCATCAACCGCGGGGGAGAGAAGATTTCGCCGCGCGAAGTGGACGAGATCATCATGGAGCATCCCGCGGTGCACCAATGCGTCACCTTCGGCATGCCGCACGACCTGCTGGGTGAAGAGGTCGCCGCGGCGGTGGTGCTGCGTCAGGGCGCCGAAGCCAGCGATCAGGAGCTGCGCCGCTTTGTCGCCGAGCGTCTGGCGGATTTCAAGGTGCCGAGAAAAATCCTGATCCTTCCGGAGATTCCGGTGGGCGCCACGGGCAAGTTGCAGCGCATCGGGCTGGCCCAGAAGCTGGGGCTCGCCTGACGCATGCCGCGCAGTCGCCGCTGCATTCATCCCTCACCCTAGCGGTGTATCTATGAAACGCTCCTCCGCTGTGGCGCTGGTCACGCTCTCCACTGTTCTGACCCAGCATCCAGCTCCGCCAAGCATGACCCTCTATCCCGCAGCCGAGATCCAATGGAAGGACGGTCCTCCTTCGCTGCCCAAGGGAGCCCAGATGGCGGTGCTCGAGGGCGACCCGAGTCAGCCGGGAATGTTCACCCTCCGCTTCCGCTTCCCCGATGGCTTCCGCGTCGGACCGCACCGCCATACGCAGACCGAGCACGCCACGGTGCTCAGCGGCGTGCTCCATCTCGGCATGGGCGAGAGCTTCGATCGCCAGGGGGCGCGGACGCTCGTCGCCGGCTCGTTCGGCTTCTGGCCCGCGGGCACGCCGCACTATGCCTGGGCCGAGGGTGAAACCGTTCTGCAGCTGCACGGGCAGGGGCCGTGGAGCATCAGCTACGTGAACCCGGCCGACGACCCGCGCAAGGCGCCGTAGCGAACCTGTCCGCCCGTCATTGCGAGGAGCCGGAGGCGACTACGTCAGTCATTGCGAGGAGCCGAAGGCGACGAAGCAATCCAGATCGCGGCGGCCGCATCGCGGTCTCGCGATGACTTCTGCAGAGCCTACACCGGGCCCCGCAGGCTACTGAAGAGATGGCCGAGATCGAGGTTCCGGCTCTGGGAATGGATCTCCTGCTGGACGCGAGGCAGCAGGT
>DASYPD010000446.1:0-1580 GCA_036007005.1 Gemmatimonadales bacterium | reverse complement strand
AAAGGACGGGCGCCTGCTAGCTACCGCGGCTGATAAGGGGTGGCTCTTCGGCATGGTGGATGCTCCTTCCGCCGCCAACGATGGGGTATCCACGAAACCGCTCAACGCCACATTTCATTTGGGGCCGGGCGCCTCTAGCGTAAGGAGACCATCCCGCTCCCTCTAGGCGGCAGGGACCTCACGAACGTTGATTCTGGACCTCGCCCCCGTAAAACCGCGCTTCCGGGCAGCCAAGAATGGTGCCTTCATCACGATCCGCACAGGGGGCCCAAGTGGCGCAACCGCTGGCGTTCGATCGGCGCCTCGATTGCGGTTCGCGTCGAGGTGCAGGACACGTTGGTTCCCTGGCGGCACGACCGTGGTGGCAATCCGTGCGTGCGCCGGAGTTGCGCGCAGCAACAGCGCCACGGCTACCCGCGCAGGCGAAACACGGTCAGTCTCCAAAGGTTCGGTAAAGATGCTGAGCGGCGCGCAGGTACCATGCGGCGCTGCTTCAAGCTCCAGGCCGTTCCACGTGTAGGCGCTGGGCATTGCGGCAGCCGGCTATCAACCCCCCGCGTCCAGCAAACGCCTCGCGGAATTCAAATGGGCTGCAGCCGCTGTTCCGGGAGGCGCGTTGGGCGCGGGGTACGCGTAGTGCGCTAGGCTGGAACCACGCGGCACCGACCTCACGAACACGACTTATCGGCGGAGGCGATCATCCCGTCGAAGGCGGGCTGCCCTCGCGCCGTGACGATCGCGGGAGTCGGTTGGCCAGCGGATGCAGGACGTCGAGCGCGTAGCCCAGATCCAGGCGCTCGCCCAGCCAGGACGGGCACGTCGTGCGCGCGTGCAAGCGGAGCCTCTGGGCGTCGTGCTGCACGCGGAGCGCCTGGGCCGGATCGGCGGGCACCGCGGCCGGGGTCGGGACGTCGGGGAGCAGCTTGCCGTCCGGTCGCCGGAACTGCAGCGCGCCGTCGGGCTGTCGATCGACCTGGTAGCCCTCCTCGTGCACCGCGCGGTGGTGCCGGCGACAGAGCAACGCGAGGTTCGAGAGCGTGGTCGGGCCCCCGTGCGCCCAATGATGGAGGTGATGGCCCTGCCCGAACGGCAGCCTACAGCGCGGGAAGCGGCAGCCCTCGTCGCGGTGGTGGAGCGCACGCCGCAGTGCCGGGCCCCGACCTCCACGGTGCGCCCCTCCTCGTCGTGCCGCATCACCACCCGGCTCGCGTCGCACGCCAGGCGCTGCAACGTTTCTGCAGAAACGCGCGCCCCGCCCTCGAGCACGGACTGGCCGGGCTGCTCCGGATCGGCGAGCGCCGCGGCATCGACATGGACCACCACCTGGTAGCGCTCGCCCGGAGTGCCGGGATCGAGCCCATGGTCGAGGGCCGCCTCCGCGAGCAGGGCCAGCGCGTCGGCCTGCTGCTGGGCCATCGTCGGGCGCTCCGCGGCGGGATCTGCCGCGGGATCATCGAGATGCGCCGACAGCTCGGCGATCTGATCGCCCAGCCGGTCCAGCTCTCTGCGACGGGACCGAGGGTGGTGCGGATAGGTGTCGAGTGGATCTCCATGGCGAGCCTCCCTTCTACTGGGGCGAC
>DASYPD010000445.1:0-13497 GCA_036007005.1 Gemmatimonadales bacterium | reverse complement strand
GCCATGTCGATCATCCCGGGCTGGCACGGCACCATCTTCGCACCCTACTTCGTGGCCGGGGCGATCTATTCCGGCATCGGGATGGTGCTCACGCTGCTGATACCGCTCCGCAAGGTGCTCCATCTCGAGCACCTGATGACCGACTACCACTTCGACAACCTCGGTAAGCTCACCCTGCTCACCGGCTCGATCCTGTTCTATGCGTATGCGATGGAGTACTTCGTGGCGTGGTACAGCGGCAACATCTTCGAGCAGACCACCTTCTGGCGGCGCGCCTTCGGGCCGATGTGGTGGGCCGGCTGGACCATGATCCTCTGCAACGCGGGCGTGAGCCAGCTGCTCTGGTTCCGGAAGATCCGCACCAACCTCACCGCCCTCTTCCTCGTCTCCCTCTTCATCAATCTCGGGATGTGGTTCGAGCGCTTCGTGATCATCGCCGGGTCGATGAGCAACGATTACGACCCCTACGCCTGGGCGGTGCCCGCGCTCACCTGGGCCGACTGGGGCATCCTGCTCGGCTCCTTCGGCTGGTTCCTGATGTATTTCCTGCTGTTCGCCCGCACCTTCCCTGTGGTGGCGATTCAGGAGCTCAAGGAGATGATCCCGTTCCCGCGCAAACACGGGGCAGGACACTGATGCGCCGGAAGCCGGTTTTGGGCGTGTTAGCCTCCTTCGCCCATATTGATGCGGCGATTGCTGCCCTCAAGGGCCTCAAGGCCCAGGGCTTCCGCGACGTCACCGTCTATACCGCGGCCCCTAACCACGAGATCGAGGCCGTGCTCGCCCAGCCGGTGAGCTGGGTGCGCCTGTTCACCCTGATCGGCGGGCTGGTGGGCGTGACGTCCGGCTTCGCGATGACGATCTGGATGTCGCGCGACTGGCCGCTGCTGGTCGGCGGCAAGCCGATCGCCGCGATCCCGCCCTATGTCGTGCTCGCCTTCGAGCTCACCATCCTCTACGGCTCGCTCTGTACCGTGGCGGGCATCCTCATCCTGTCGCTGGCGAAGAACATCCGGGGACGCGCCTACCATCCCCGCTTCAGTGACGACCGCATCGGCATCTTCGTCCCCTGCGCGCCCCCGCAGACCGGCGGCGTCCGCTCGCTGCTGCTGCAGGCGGGCTCGGAGGAGGTGACGATCCATGGCGCGTAAGCCGCTCGCGCTCGCGGCCGTGCTGCTGCTCGGCGGGTGCAACTGGTACTACAACACCCTGCCCTCGCCCGACGACCTGATGAAGGCGATTCCCTGGTTCGATCACATGGTGAAGTCGCGCGCCGTGCATCCCTACGCGCGCGCCGATCTCCCGCGCTACACCGTGCCCGGCACCGTGCCGATCACCGGCGCCGAGGCCGATTGGGCCGCGGAATTCCTCTCCGGTAACCCGGCGACCGCCGACCGCCTCGTCAACCCCACGACGCCCGACTCGACCCTCGCCCGGGGCGATACGCTCTATCAAACCTTCTGTGCGGTCTGCCATGGCAACAGCGGCGCCGTGACGGACGCGACCGTCGGACCCCGCATGGGCGCCAAGTCGCTGCTCACCCCCACGGCGACGGCGTTCTCCGATGGCTACCTCTACTCGATCATCCGCTACGGTCGCGGCCTGATGCCTCGCTATGGCGACAAGCTGTACCGTCCTGAAGATCGTTGGGCCGTCGTGAACTACGTGCGTCAGCTCCAACACGCCGCAACGCCACCGGCGGACAGTACTTCCCGTCCGACCGTCCGACCGTCCGACCGCCCGACTGTCCGTCCATGACCGAGCGCGACCTCCAACATCGGCTCGTCACGCACGCGGTCAGCGGGCGCTACAATCTTTTCGTCAAGCTCGGCTTCCTCACCTTCGCGGTCGGCGCCGCGCTCTTCGTCTTCGAGGTGAGTGGCGGCGACGGGGTGCGCGCCTGGCAGGCCTTCCACGTCAACTGGCTCTTCTTCACCGGTCTCACCACCGGGAGCCTCGCGCTCAACGCTGTCTACAAGGTTGCCAACGCCAAGTGGGCCGGGGTGATCGTCCGCTTCTCTCAGGCGACCATCTTCTTTGCGGTGGTCTCGCTGCTCGGCTGCGCGCTGATCTTCACCTTGGGCTACGACGCGATCTACGGCCCGATGCAGGCCCAGTTGCCGAGCCTCTCGCCCGGGAAAGCCCTCTGGCTGTCGCACGGATTCATGGCGGCGCGCCTGCTGCTCGGGCTGCTCGCGCTCTTCACGGTGGGCTGGCTGCTGGTGCGCGCCGATCTGTTGCCCGACATGGTGGTGGTGAAGCCGCACGTCGGGGAGGAGCGGCGCAAGCTGTACGAGCAGATGACCGCGGGCTTCGATACCTCGGTGGCGGGAACCGCGCGCCACGAGGCCCGGATTCACCGGCTTGCACCGCTCTACGTGGTGCTCTACGCGCTGGTAGCGACGCTGGTCGCCTTCGACGGCATCATGGCGCTGCAACCTCACTGGTTCTCCAACCTGCTGGGCGGATTCTATTTCATGGGATCCTTCCTGGGCGGTCACATGCTGCTGGTCCTCCTGATGCTCTACGGCAGGAAGCAGCTGGCCATCCGGGACCTCGTAAGTCCCAAGCAGCGCCACGACCTCGGCAAGATGTGTTTCGGCTTTACGGTGTTCTGGGCCTATCTGATGTGGTCCCAGTTCCTGGTAATCTGGTACGGTAACCTTCCGGAGGAAACCGGCTTCGTCTTCGCGCGCCTCTTCGGGCCCTGGTTGCCCGTGGGCCGCTGGGTTTTCCTCGGCATGTTCCTGATCCCGTTCTGGGGGCTGCTCTTCGTGGCCGCCAAGAAGTCCCCCTTTACCCTCGGGCTCTTTGCCACGATCAGCCTGGTGGCGCTCTGGCTCGAGCGCTACCTTCTGGTCACCCCCTCGGTCACGCCCGCCGCTGGGCCCCTCTTTCGACTCCCGGAGTTCAGCGCGCTGCTCTTCTTCCTCGGCCTCTTCCTGCTCGCGTACGGCGCCTTTGCCCGCATGTTCCCGATGCTCTCCCCGCGCCTCGCTACCATCACGCTGGAGGAGGAGCGCAAGCACGGCCACGGCGAAGAATTCTTCCATGACGAGCAACCGAAGGACTTTGCGATGCCGGCGGAGCTGGAGCGCAGGGAGCACGAAAGAGGGTAAGCGGGTTAGCGGGCAGGAAATATGAAGGCCGCCCCGTTCGACCGGAGCGGCCTTGCTGCCCTACCCACTTACCCACCTACCCACTTACCCACCTACCCACCTACCCACCTACCTTATCGCCGCCATCCGCGCCAAAGCATTCAGCGAATCCACCGGCAGCCGCCCCGTCACGATCAGGTTGCGCAAGGTGCGCCGCACTCCGCCGCCGGGACTCTCCACGTAATCCGGTGGGGTGCGGGCGGCTTCGCTGGCATGCATCTCGGCCGTGCCCTGCCGCTGCAGCAGCTCGCTCACCTTGGCGATCGGGCCCTCGATGCTCTGGATGATCTCGCCGCTCTGATCCTGTTGCGCGACGATGACCGTGGGCCGCTCGCCTGGTCCGCCCGGCTGCAGCAGCACACCCACAACCGTGAGTCCCTCGATGTAAGGCAGCCCGCTCCCGGCGATCTGCAGCGCCTCCTCCCAGGAGACGGCCCGCCAGATCCGGTTGAAGGGCCGGAGATTCGCGGCAGCCGGCGGATTGATGCTGCTTTTTTCGGCCGAAGGCGAGTACGCCGCCGGGATCACCAGCGAGGCGAGTTGCAGCCGGGGCGCCGGAACTACGGCTTGAGAGCTCCGGGCGCCCATCCCGGCCTGCCGTACCGCGAAGGAAGTGCGCCGCTCGGGGATCGGGACCGGAATGGCTTGGCGCTCGAGCTCCGCTGCGACGTCGCGCGGCGCCGGGGCCGACGCGATTGGGGCGGGGGCGGAGGCCTGGGCGAGCGGCACCGTGACCAGCGGGAGGCGGTGCGGATCCATCACGCTGCGGGCCACCCACCCGCTGCCGACCGCCGCCACTACGGCTGCGGCCCAGAGGCTCGACCGTTTGATCCGTGCCCGCCAGAGCGCCACCGCCAGCCGGTGGCTGTGCCGTTCGCGCAGGGTCAGATACGACGGCGGCACGATCACCGGTCGCGGCGAGAGCCCGCTCAGCAGCGCTGTGGTACGGTCGCGCAGCGCCGCAACGCTGGCGCGCTGAGCCTGGCAAGCCCGGCAGGTGGAAAGGTGAGTCTCGATTTCTGCGCACTGCGAACGGCTCAACGCCTGGTCCAGATAGGCGTGGAGCTCGTCTTCAGGAATGTGCCGCGCCGGCCTGGTAATCCATTCGGTCATGTGCCTCTATCAGCCGTTTCCGGGCTCGCGCCAGCGTCGTCCCGACCGCCCCGACGGCAAGCCCCGTTTGCGCCGCAATCTCCGGATAGCTGAGCCCCGCGTCCCACAGCAACAAGACGTCGCGGTCTCGCTCCGTCAATGCGGCGAGTGCCCCTGTGACCCTTGCCCACCGTTCCTCCCGCTCTACTGAATCCTCGGCCGATGGCTCCGGCGTCGAGAGAGGAATCGGATCGTCCTTCAACAGCGTGAGATGCTTCTTCCTGCGAATCGCGGCCCTCGCTTCGTCGCGCGCCAGGTTGGCCGCCACGGCGAAGATCCAGGCGCGGGGCTTCTCGGGTCGGTGCGCCATGGCACGAATGAACACTTCCTGCGCCAGGTCCTCGGCTCGATCAGCATCCCAGATTTTGCGATATAGAAAGCGAACAACTGCCGCGTAATGTGTCTTGTACAGCCGCTCCAGGTCATCCATGACGATACCTCCTCGCAGCTGCGTAGCTCACCGATTTGTTGACGCTTACGCCGCCGCCGGCATGCACACCCCTAGCTCCCTAGCCCCTAGCTCCCTAGCTCCCTAGCTCCCTAGCAAACACACACCCCGGGTGCATGCAGTCCCCCGCCTCCGGCCACTCGCTGCACAGATCTGGCTTTGCGGCCCGCCCGTCCGGACGCCGGCGCCCATGCAGGGCGCAGTGAATCCCGTCGTCCAGCAGGAAGCTGCAGGCGGAAATCAGCTCCGCCCCCAACGAGAACTGGCTCTCCCGCTCCACCTTGCATATATAGGGCGATTTCCTACTCCGGACCAGCGCTTCCAGCCGGCGTTGCTTGGGCGTGCACATGATCTCGACCTGCATGTCCCGGCAGCAGGCCGCCCCGCGCCGATTATCGGCCGTATGACACGGGGCTCCGACGCAGGGGTTGCTCCCCGCATGAATCGGCAGTTCCCTCGGCGGCTTCGGGTTAGGAGGCAGGACCCGGGTCACTACGTTGCCCGCTTCCACGATCCGGAATCGCTCACCTCCTAGCCGCCGGGGTTCAGCCGGATCGGGTCCGCGCGGGGGGGTAGCTCGTGAATATCCGTGCGCCTTGCAGCGGCTCCCCGCCTCACCGCTCGGTGCGCGTTCCAGGAACTTGCAGGGCACCTGCAGGACGGCCTCGACAAAGAGGTCCCGCGCGTCGCGCTTGAGGTCCCCCAGAAAGGTGATCCGTTCGGTATGACCCAGTAGCCAGGTCGCTTCGTGGTCGGCGGAGTCGGGGCCAGCGTCGAGCGTCGCGACCCGGAGCAGAACTCGTAACCCGTCGCACTGCGAGCCCATTCGCCGGCAGGGCGGTGCGGCAGTCGATCCCGCGTTCGTCATGGGTCAAAGATATGCCAACTTGCCGACTTCCCGGCCTTCTGACCTCCCGACTTCCCGACAGGATTTCAGTCATGTATCTTTGTGAACTTGTTCACAAGCTAGGACCCCGGGCCGAACGTGCCAGGGGAGTGGCTCAACCGTTATCACCCAGCTAGGGAGGTAGGGAAGCAATGACGAAGATCGCGCTACTGACCGGTTTGGCCGTGACCGTTGCGGCGTGCGGGGGCGAGAAGAATGCGGCAAAGGGGGAAAGCACCAGCGTTGCGGTGTCGACTCCGGCGCCGGCCGCGGGAGCCACCCATGACGTGAACATGGTGCTGGAAGGAACCAGCTACAAGTTCGTGCCCGCCGATCTCAGCATCAAAGTGGGAGATAAGGTGGTCTTCCATAACGTGAGCGGCGGCCCCCACAACGTGTCGTTCTGGCCGGACAGCATCCCGGCGGGCGGCAAGGAAGTCCTCGAGCCCCAGATGCCGGACGAGATCGGGCCGCTGCAGGGCGCCCTGCTCGTCGATCCCAACGCGAGCGTGACTTTGTCGTTCGCCAATGCGCCGGCGGGCGTATACAAGATCTACTGCACGCCCCACCTGGCGATGAAGATGACCGGGACGATTACGGTGACTCAGTAGATATCGGAAGGTCGGGAAGTCGGGAGGGCGGAAGGGTGCGTGTTAGGGCCTTCCCGTCTTCCCGACCTCCCGACGTTTTTTCACGTAGCAGGAATCCAAGTATCACCGCCCCCGCTACGACCACCGCCGCCAGGGAATCCATCGCGTAGTGCATCTGGGTGTACACCACCGCCACGATCAACAGCACGCTGGGGACCGCGAGGATCAGGCCGAGCCTTCGCGCGCCGAGCCAGGTTGCGAACGCAGCGACCAGCGCCGCGGCGACGTGAGAGGAAGGAAACGCGGCCCCGTAGGAGCTGCCGCGCTGCAGCATCGCGTACACCAGATGAGCGGCGGGATTATTCAGGAACTCCGCGGAGGGCTTGGGAAATTCGTAGTTTGGCCCCGCCACGGGATACAGCAGGAAGCTGACGAAGCAGAGGCCATAAGTGGCCGAGAGTAAGAGCACCGCCCTGCGCAAGTTGCGCTGCTCGCCCCGCGCCAGAAACCAGAGCGGTCCCGCCGCCACGATGAAGTAGTAGGAGGCATAGACCGAATGCAGCAGCGTGCTCCAGAACCGGCTGGGGTGGTGCTGCCACCAGCTCCGGCTGATCTGGCCGCCGAAGAGCAGCGCCTCCCAGTGCTGCACGGCTTTCTCGTGGGTGGCCACGGCCCCGTGCCCGGTGAGGTTGTCCAGGGCGCCGTAGAAAACGATCACCAGAATCAGCGGATAGACCTCGGCCAGGCCGCGGCCGAACCGGCCTAACCCGGGGCGATTGAGCAGGACGACCAGCGGGACCACCAGGGCGTTCGCCCCCAGCACCCACCCAAGGCCCGGAATGCTGGGCATCCGCGCGATCGCCACGGCCGAGCTGATGGCGGCGTATGCCAGTACGCCCCAGTCCACCGGCCGCAGCCGGAAGTGCCCTTCCCGCTCACCCCTCACCTCTCACCTCTCACCGTTGTCATAGCCACCCCGCCTTCCGATACCAGGCGGCCGTCGCCGCCGCGCCGGACGCAAGATCGTACTCGGCCCGCCAGCCGGTAGCGGCTTCGAGCGGCGCGGGATCGGCGGTCCAGGCCGGCGCGAAAAATTCGTTGGCCTTGTCGGGGGTGAGCAGGGTCGTTCCGCCGCTGAGCCGCGCGGCGATCGAGGCGAGCCCCAGCGCGCCGCGCGCGACCCAGCGGGGCAGCCCTAACACGCTCACCCGCTTCCCCATGGCCCGCGCGATCCCGCGCGCCAGGCCCGCGCTCGTCTGCACCTCGGGGTGGCAGGGATAGAAGATGCCGCCCGCGGTCGCCGGGGAGCGGCCCACTGCGACGAGCGCCGCGGCGAGATCGGGGGCATAGACCAGTGAAAGCTCCTGCGCGCCGTCGCCGAACACCGGGATGACGCGCAGCCGCACCGCTTTGAAGATCCGCAGGAACTCCGCGTCGCGCGGGCCATAGACCGCCGGTGGCCGCACGATGGTCCAGGGCAGCGGGCCTTCCCGCACCACCCGCTCTCCCGCCAGCTTGCTGCGGCCGTAGGCGGTGAGCGGGTGCGGCGCTTCGTCGCCGCGGCGGCGCTCGCCCCGCGCCGAGGGACCCGCCGCCGCGAGCGAGGAGATCAGCACGAAGCGGGCGCGCGAACTCTCCGCGGCCGCCGCGAGCAGCCGCGCGGTGCCGTCCCGGTTGACCGCCAGAAAACCCGTCTCGCTGAGCGCGGCGACCAGCCCGGCGGAGTGATAGATCACCTCTTGATCCCGGGCCGCGGCCACGAGCGCCGCGTCGTCGCCGAGATCGCCCACCACGATCCGCACCCCGCGCTCCGCCAGTCCGGCGCCCTTCTGCCGGCTGCGCACCAGCGCGGTGACCTTGGCTCTGCTCTGCAGCAGGGCATCGATCAGATGCCCGCCCACGAAGCCGGTCCCTCCCGTCACCAGCGCGTTCACAGCGCCCGGTCGAACATCCGGTAGGTCTTGTAGACAGTGAAGCCCATCTTGACGAGGCCGGCGTTCATCGCGGGGTTGTCCTCCAGGATCCAGCCGGCCTCGGCCCAACTGAAGCCGAGCGCGTTGCCGCTCTCCCACATCCAGCGGTAGAGCACCGCGTCGAGTCCCTTGCCTCGGTATTCCGGCAGGATGCCCAGCAGCATCACCCGCATCCGGTGGATCTTGCCACGCTTGAGCGCCCAGAGCAGCCGGACCACCCCGGGCAGGAAGCGTCCTCTGCGGTTCTTCCGGAAGGCGACGTTGAGGTCCGGCAGCGCCAGCGCGAAGCCGACGATCTGCCCGTCCTTCTCGATGAACGGCGCTAAGCGCGGCACCACCACCGGTTTGAACTGCGCCGCCAGATGGTCGATCTCGTGCTCGGTCATCGGGATGAAACCCCAGTTCCGCTCCCAGCACAGGTTGTAGAGCCGCTTGATGCGCTCGACCTCCTCCGGGAACTCCTTCAACCGGAGTGGTCGCACCGTGAGCCGCATGCGCTGGGTGAGCAGCTCCACCCCGCGCGCCAGCCGCTCCGGCACCGCCAAGGGCTCTGTCTCGCTCCCGTTCTGATAGACGAGCAGATCCTTCGCCTTGCGGAAGCCGGCGCGCTCGAGCAGCGCGACATAGTACGGCGGGTTATGCGGCATCATCAGCACCGGCGGCAGCGCGAACCCGTCCACCAGGAGCCCGGCTTCGTCGTTGGTCGAGAACGACGCCGGTCCTCGCAGCGTGTCGAGGCCGCGGCCTCGGAGCCACCCGGCGGCCGCCTCGAACAGCGCATTGGCCACCTCTTGCTCGTTGACGGCTTCGAAGAAGCCGAAGAAGCCCACTTTGTCCTGGTGGAATTCGTTGTGCAGCCGGTTGTGGATCGCCGCGATGCGGCCGACCACGATCCCTTCCCGCTCGGCCAGGAAGTACTCCGCCTCGGCATGCTCGAAGAAGGGATTCTTGCTGCGGGAGAGCAGCAAGGTCATGTCCCGACGCAACGGCGGGACCCAGAGCGGGTCCCGCGCGTGCAGTCGGTAAGGCAGTGAAACGAACGCCGTGAGGTCGCGGCCGGAACCAACGGGCCGGACCGTTGTCACAGTCCCTAGCCCCCAGCCCCTCGCCCCCAGCCCCTCAAATCACCCCCAGCTCCCTGCCGATCCGCCCGATCGTCTCCACCGAGAAATCGATCTGCTCCGGGGTATGCGTCGCCATCACGCTGGTGCGCAGCCGGCACTGCGAGGGCGGCACCGCCGGCGGCACCACCGGGTTGGTGAAGATCCCCGCATCGAAGACCTGGCGCCACATCACCAGTGTGCTGTCGAGCGGGCCGATCAGGATCGGCACGATCGGCGTCTCGGAGGGGCCGGTATCGAAGCCGAGCGCGCGGAAGCCCTCCTGCAGGCGGCGCGTGTTAGCCCAGAGCTGCTCCCGCCGCTCTGTGTCCTCTTGCAGCACCTCCAGCGCCGCCAGCACGCCCGCGGTATTGGAGGGCGGCAGCGAGGCCGTGAAGATCAAGGGCCGGCTATGGTGCTTCAGATAGTTGATGATGCTCCGGGACGCGGCGACGAAGCCGCCGATCGAGGCCAGCGACTTCGAGAACGTGCCGGCGATGATGTCCACCTCATCTTCCAGCCCGAAGTGGGCTGCGGTGCCGTCGCCCCGCGGTCCCAGCACTCCGATCGAGTGCGCATCATCGATCGCCAGGGCGGCGCCCTGCCGCCGGCACACCTTGAGCAGCGCGGGAACGTCGGCGATGTCCCCCTCCATCGAGTAGATCCCGTCGACGATCACCATCTTTCCGGCGCCGGGATGCTTCTCGAGCTTCCGCTCGAGGCCCGTCAGGTCGCCGTGGTTGAAGCGCACCGTCTCCCCGTCGGACAGCTTGGCGCCGTCCACGATCGAGGCGTGATCGAGCTTGTCGAGGAATACCACGTCCCGGCGGCCGACCAGGCCCGAGATCAGGCCCAGGTTGGCGTTGTATCCCGTGGAGAAAACGATGCAGTCTTCCTTGCCGAGGAACTCCGCCAGTGCCGCCTCGAGCTGGAGGTGCAGATCGAGGGTGCCGTTGAGAAACCGGCTTCCGGTGCAGCCGGAGCCGTAGAGGCGGAGCGCCCGGCTCGCCGCTTCGAGGA
Organism: Gemmatimonadales bacterium; assembly: GCA_036007005.1. Classification (GTDB taxonomy): domain Bacteria; phylum Gemmatimonadota; class Gemmatimonadetes; order Gemmatimonadales; family GWC2-71-9; genus JABFSM01. The sequence goes on along the minus strand of DASYPD010000445.1, from coordinate 3,170 downwards.
CTTTGGGGTGATGGGTCAGGCCGAGGTAGTTGTTCGACCCCAGCATGATGCGGCGCTTGCCTTCGATGACCACCACGGTGTCTTCCGACTCGGAGATCGGCCGGAAGTAGGGATAGAGACCCGCGGCTTTCACCTCGTCGGCCCGGGTGTAGAGCCGGCACTTCTCCAGCAGCGTCACTTCGGTCTGCAACGATTCAGTCGGCACGGCACCTCATGTCGGCGGAGGTTGCGGTAATGCTTCCATCCCCAAGCGGGATAACGGGTTAAAGTAAGCGGTTGGATGGTTTCCGACAAGTTTGCCCACTTTCCGTCCTAACCCTCTTACCCACTTACCCACTTACCCACTTCCCCTCTTCGCCCCGCCCTCAAACCCGATTAACTTTGTCCCCGAACACCATGGCGCATCGTTTCCTTCCGCTTCTCGCGGTTCTCGTCGCAACCCTCATTCCCCGTGCCCCTGCAGCGGCTCAGGGCGGGGGCCCCGTTCCCGTGCTGCTCGAGCCCCTTGATTGGGGCCCCAATGCAGCCTGGCGGCGCCGCGCCGCGGAAGTGCGCACGCTGCGAAGTCAGCTCCTTCTCCAGGGCGACTTGCGCTCGCTCAATGCCGTGCAGGGCGGGATCTCCCGGCTCCCCTTTCTGCTGGGAGCCTTGCCAACCACCGCGGTCACCGGCGCCTTCCATGTTCCCGTCATCCCGATCGGCTACAAGGACGTCGCGGTACAGTATCCGACCGGCAATTTCCAGTGTCTGCTCTACAGCCGCGATCCGGCCTCCTGTGGCAATTCGGGCGACCGTCCCTATTCGGTGACCACGTTTTACGAGGAAATGTCGCAGCACCGGATCACCCTCGACGGCGTGGTGTATCCCTCGGCGACGGTGGATTCCAGCGCCGCTTACTACACCGACGGCTGCTACGGCATCGGCGTGAACGGCAAGAGCTGCGCGCATGGCCTCTTCGTCCGGATGGGCCAGCTGCTGAAGGCGGCGCTCGATTCGATCAACAACCGCCCCGACGGTAACACGCTCTGGGCGCAGTTCGATAATGATGGTCCCGACGGCGTGCCCGGGACCGCCGACGATGATGGCGTGGTGGATTTCGTCGCCTTCCTGCAGCCGGAGGTTGGGGGCGAGTGCATCCGCAATACGCCGCCTTCCACCGGGATTTGGAGTCACCGCTTTATCCTGTCGGGTCTGGGGATCCCGGCCCTTGCCGGGGGCGCGTATGTCACCCGGACGCCCTGGGCGGGACATCCGGGTCAGTTCCTCAAGGTCAACGACTACACCATCCAGTCTCAGTTGGGCGGCGCCACGGCCTGCGATGGCACGAGCATCATGGGGATCGGCACCATCGCCCACGAGACCGGCCACGCCTTCGGGCTGCCCGACCTCTATGACACCAGCGGTCAGACGCAGGGTATCGGAGGCTGGGGCTTGATGGGATCGGGCAACTACGCCCGGCCCTATAGTCCGTCGTCCTACGATGCCTGGTCCCTGAATGCGCTCGGCTGGGTCACCATCGACACGCTGGGGACCAGCCGGACCGTTAACACGGGCCCCCGCCTGCTCACCGACACGGTCTTCTACGCGCGCACCGGCAATCCGGACGAGTACTTATTGCTGGAGAATCGCCAGGCGGTCCTGAGCGACACGGCCCAGATGAACCCCGGCTTGCCGGGCACCTGTCCGGGCTCATTGGGATTCTGTGCCAAGTCGCCGGGGCTGCTGTTCTGGCTCGTCGATGCGCCTCGCGTGCGGAGCCTCAGCGGCTTCATGCTGAGCAACAGCGTCAATGTGGGATTCGTGCAGGGCGTCGAGCTGATCCAGGCCGACGGGCTCAACCAGCTGCGCACCTCGGGGCTGGGAAACCGCGGGGACCGCGGCGATGCCTATCCTGGCAGCAGCAATAACACGGCGTTTTCCCTGCTCTCGACGCCAAGTGCGCGCGACAACAACGGGACCTTCGTCGGCTTCATCATTGACCAGATCCAGCAGCTGGCCGGTGGCCGCATGAGCTTCCGCTTCATCCGGCGCGAGCCCACCGTGATCCAGGCGCAAGCCGGGGCGCTCGTCCGGGTGAACGGGCAGGTCTGGTCTCGCTACGAGGAAGTCGTGCCCGGTGGCGATCCGCTCCAGCTCGCCGTGGACGACCCGCAGCTGCTCGCCGCCGGCAAGACCCAGGCACGCTTTATTGCCTGGAGCCAGGGCGGGCCCAAGGATCAGACCGTGGTGAGTAACCCGGCCCGGCCCGACACCCTGACGGCGAGCTTCACGCTGGAGCACCGCTTGTTGCTCAGCACGACGGGGGGCGGCAGCGTGAGCGCTACGGTCAGCGGAAATCTTGCCCAGGGGGTGTTCCTTGCCGCGGGGACCCAGGTCGTTCTCACGGCCACCGCTCCCTCGGGCGTCATTTTCACGGGGTGGCGCGGCGATACCGTGGCCACGGATCCGGTCCTGCACGTGACGATGGAGAAGGGCTACGATCTCGAGGCCCACTTCGCGACCCAGGTCGCCGTGGCGAACAGCGATGCGGTGAGCGAGCTGCTCGGCACGCCGAAGCTCTCCGATGCGCAGAAGAGCTATCTCGACGAGCTCGGCAATCGCAACGGGATTTTTGATGTGGGTGATCTGCTGGCGCTGTATCGTCGCGTGGGGCTGGCCGTGCCGCCCGCGCTGCTGCAGGGCCTCGGGGAGGGGGAGCGGCGGCCATGAGGCGGCGTCTCTGGTCCGGCCTCGCGCTCACCGCGGTGCTCGCCGCGGGCTGCGGAAACAGCGAGCCCGCCCCGGTGGCGGGAGACCTCCTGGTCTCTTATTACCAGGGAGGGCCGGAGCCTGGCGCCATGCTGCTGAGGGTGACCGGCGGGCCAGTGAGCGACGTCACGGCCGTGGGAGGCCAGCAGGTTTCCTTCGCGTCGCCCTTCACCGGAACGACCAAGGTGGTCGTGCTCGGCAGCTTCGCCACCGGTGACCTGCTCCGCATTCGGGTGCCGGATGTGAACCAGGCCACCAGCTATAGCGTGCACCTCGACCAGGTGGCCGACAAGACCACCTTCGCGCTGATCGAGACCGCGCCGTACACGTTTACGGTGCACAAGTAGGTAGGTGGGTAGGTGGGTAGGTGGGTAAGGGGCTGTTCAGTCGGCCTTTTTTCTCGCCGACGACATGTACAGCCG
>DASYPD010000444.1:0-1528 GCA_036007005.1 Gemmatimonadales bacterium | reverse complement strand
TTTGACCCAATCATCCCAGCCCCTGCGCGTGGCGGTCGTATTCGGGACACGTCCGGAAGCGATCAAGCTCGCCCCGCTCGTCCTGCGGCTGCAGGAACGCCAGGACGCCTTCGCCGTGACCACCATCGTCACGGCCCAGCACCGGGAGATGCTCGATCAGGTCCTGGCGCTGTTCGGGATCCGGCCCGCCCATGACCTCGACATCATCCGGCCGCGGCAGACGCTCTCGCAGATCACGGCGAACGCCATCACCGGGCTGGACCAGCTGCTGAGCCAGGACAAGCCCGATTTCGTGGTGGTTCAAGGAGATACTTCGACGACCTTCGTCGCGGCGCTGGCCGCCTTCTACCATCGGATCCCGGTGGCGCACGTCGAGGCGGGGCTGCGGACGCGCCAGAAGTTCTATCCCTTCCCCGAGGAGATCAACCGCCACCTGACCACCGTGCTGGCCGACGCGCACTTCGCGCCCACCGCGGAATCGGGGGCGAACCTGCTCGCAGAAGGCATCCCCCCCGACCGCATCTGGGTCACCGGGAACACCGTGATCGACGCGCTCCAGGAAGTGCTAGGCTGGGAGCGCAAGTGCACGCATCCGGTCCTCGAACGGGTGCGCGCCGAAGGCGGCCGCATGGTGCTCGTGACCTCACACCGGCGGGAGAATCAAGGAGAGCCCCAGCAGAGGATCTGCGATGCGCTGCTCGAGCTGGTGGAGCGGTTTCCGGACATCGTGGTGGTGTTTCCTGTCCACCTGAGCCCGGCGGTGCGGGACACGGTCATGCCGCGCCTCCAGAAGCAGGACCGCATCGTCCTGCTCGATCCGATCGACTATTTCGAAACTGTTCACTTCATGAAGGCATCCTATCTGGTTCTCACCGACTCCGGAGGAATCCAGGAGGAAGCTCCGGCGCTCGGGAAACCGGTCCTCGTGCTGCGCGACACCACCGAACGCCCGGAGGGTGTGCACGCCGGCACGGTCCGGCTCGTAGGTACCAGCTTCGAGAACATTGTTTCGACGGCGTCGCGGCTTCTCGGCGACCAGGAGGAGTACCGTAGAATGTCCGAAGCAGTGAACCCCTATGGCGACGGTCAGGCCTGCAGGCGCATACTCGAAGCCTTGCTGTTCCTGTCGGGAAGAGGCGCGAGCCCGGAGCCGTTTCGAGCCTTGCAGTCCGGCACAGCACGGCCGTCGGGCGCCCACTCTGCATCGTGACCCCTGACCTTCCTTCGACACCGACCACCGCTCCGCGCGGTGGACCGATCAGCAAAGGAACCCGCGGCCGTTGGCGCGCGCTCGCGGCGCCGCTGGCGGTGCTCGCGGCGGCCGTGCTCTCGATGTCGCAGAGCCGCCCGATCGTTCCCCCGCCTCCTCCGGTGGACGTGCTGGTCGTTCACGACAGCCGGCCCGGTCCGCTGCCGTCGGGGATCGTCTGCGGCACCAACATCCTCGACCTGCTCGGTCACTTCGGCCTCAAGGGAAACATCGTATCGATCGACAACTACCGTCCCGGCGACATCGCCCGCTATCGCT
>DASYPD010000443.1:0-5766 GCA_036007005.1 Gemmatimonadales bacterium | reverse complement strand
TTCACGTCCATCTGGAGCACGTAGAACGCCGGCGCCGCCCCAGCCAGCAGCGCCGCGAAGACCGTCACCCCGGCCACGAAGAGCAGTACCGGCAGGTTGAGCTCGAACTGCATGTAGTAGGGCTTCCCCACGTTGCTGACGGCCCCGGCGAAGAGGGTGATGCCGGCGTAGGCGATCGCGGTCCCCAGGATCGCCCCGATCACGGCCAGCACCAGCGTCTCGGCGAAGAAGGGCAGCACCACCCGGAACCGCGTCGCGCCTAACGCGCTCCGCACCGCCGCCTCCCGGGTCCGCAGCGTCGCCCGCGCCAGCAGCAGGTTGGCCACGTTGGCGATCGCGATGAGGAGCACGAAGAGGGTCGCCACCTGCATCGCGCCGAACACCGCCACCAGCTCGGGTCCGGTGTCGTCCTCGACGAAGCTGCGGAACCGGATGACGAACCCCTTGTTCGTCTCCGGGTACGCCGTGGCGAGCCGGTCCGCGATCCGGGTCATCTCGAGCTCCGCCTGGTCCCGGCTCACCCCGTCCCGGAGCCGGCCGAAGACCTGGAACCGGGCGCCTGCGCCTCGCCGCGGGTTAGCGGCGCGAGTGTCCCGCGCCGCTACCCAGAGATCCTGGTCGTGCGGAAAGCGGAATCCTTTCGCCATCACGCCGAGGATCGTCGCCGCTTCGCCGTTCACGCGCACCGACTTACCGCTGATGGCGGAGTCGCCGCGATAGCGCGTCGCCCAGACCTCGTAGCCCAGCACCACGGTCAGGGGCACCCCCGCCGCGTCGTCGCCCGGCCGGAAGCTGCTGCCGAGGATCGGCCTAACCCGCAGCACGTCGAAAACGTTGGCGGAGACGAAGCCGCCGTTGTAGCGCTCCGGGCCCTCGTTGCCCGCCAGGTTCACTGTGCCGGTGCTGAAGTGCGCCAGCGCCGCGAAGGAGCTCTGCTGGGCCCGCCAGTCGTAGAAGTCCTCGACCGGCACGCCTTCGAAGCTGCGCTCGCGCGCCGGGTTGGCCCGGCCGAGCAACAGCAGCCGTCCCGGCTCCGGCACGTCGAGCCCGCGGAGGAACACCCCGTAGAGCAGGCTGAAGGCGATGGTGCAGAGCCCGATGCCCAAGGCCAGGGTGAAGCTCGTGATGACGGCGGAGGCCGGCTCCTTGCGCAGCGAGCGCACGCCGAGCCGGAGGTCGTGCCAGGGGAGCTTCATCCAGTGTCCCGGCGAGTGATCCGGGACCTACGGAGGGATGGGCTGAAGGTTTCGATTCGGAACGCGCTACGCCGCGATCCCCAGGGTATCGGCCACCCGAGTGAGGCGCCGATCAAGGCTCCAGAGGGATACTCTGGCGATCAAGCATGAGGCCAGCAGGTGGATATCCACCCAACCCAGTCCTCGGCCCCTAAGTCGACGCACTTCGATCAGCTGGCGGGCTTCTTCGTTACCGGCGAGGGGCGCGGAATCGAGTTGGCCGAGATAGGACAGCACCTCCTGCCTTCGGCGCAGGGTGCCACAGGCCAGCTCGCCGAGCACGAAGGGGTGGACCAAAACTTCCCCCTCCTCGAGTAGCTCGGTCAGCCGTGGCTCAGCCATCCGCAGATGGGCGACCCAGATCGAGGTATCGACCAGAATCACAGCGACCGCCGGACCCGGCTGCGGCGCCGGGGCCCGGAGGAAGCCCGGGGGTCGGACCCACCGAGCGCCGCCAGCCGCCGAGCCGCCTCGCGGGCGATCAGGGCCTCGAGCCCTGCCCGCACCAGGGAGGTCTTTTCCCGAACGCCAGTCAAGCGTGCCGCTTCGGCAAGCAGGGCATCATCGATGTTGAGTGTCGTCCGCATATGCATATAGATGCCTCATGAATGCAGATAAGACAAGATCGCACCTGGGCGCGCGAGCGTTGGATCCGATAAACGCGGCCCCAGAAAAAGAGGGCAGAACCTCATCGCGGATTAGGGGCGCGGATGTGCAGCGCCGCGAGGGTCAGCCGCACCGCTCGCCGAGCTAGGCCGCCCTTCTCCTTATGCCGTCAGCCGCACCGCTCGCCGAGCCACGGTCCGCCGCGGTACTTTTGACCGTCCCCCCGCCACCAGGCCTCCGCATGTCCGAGCTCCAGGACCGGCTCCAGCCCTACCTCAGCTCCCAATACCGCCTCGAGCGCGAGCTGGGCGGAGGAGGAATGAGCCGGGTCTTCCTGGCCGAAGAGATCGCGCTCGGCCGCAAAGTGGTGATCAAGGTCCTGCCGCCGGAGATGGTCTCCGGCGTCAACCAGGACCGCTTCCGCCGGGAAATCCAGCTCGCCGCCCGGTTGCAGCACCCCCACATCGTTCCTCTGCTGGCCGCCGGTGCCGCCGGCGATCTGCTCTGGTACGCCATGCCGTTCATCGAAGGGGAATCGCTCCGGGTCAAGCTCGCGCGCGGCGGCGAGCTGCCGGTGGCGGAGGCGGTGCACATTCTCCGCGAGGTGGCAGACGCGCTCGCCTACGCGCACGCGCAGGGCGTGGTGCACCGCGACATCAAGCCCGATAATGTTCTGCTCTCCGGCCGCCATGCGCTGGTCACCGACTTCGGCGTCGCCAAGGCGGTGAGCGCATCCAGCGGCGACCACACTCTCACTTCGCTGGGTCTGGCGCTCGGCACGCCGGCGTACATGGCGCCGGAGCAGGCCTCCGCCGATCCGCACGTCGATCACCGCGCCGACCTCTACGCCCTGGGCGCCATGGCGTACGAGATGCTGGCGGGCCAGCCGCCCTTTTCGGGCATGAGCGCCCAGTCGATTCTCGCCGCGCAAATCACCCAGACCCCGGCCACGATTTCCAGCCACCGCCCCGCGGTTCCCGCAGCGCTTAACGCCGTGGTGATGCGCTGCCTCGAGAAACGCGCCGCCGACCGCTGGCAGTCCGCCGAGGAGCTCCTACCGCACCTCGACTCGCTGCTCACGCCGAGCACGGGGACGACGTCCACCGGCGCTGTCCCGACCATCTCGAGCGGCACCGAAGCAGCGCTCCGCAAGGGCCATCCGCTCCGGGTGGGGCTGCTCTTCGGGAGCGGAGCGCTGCTCGTCCTGCTCGCGACCAATCTGCTGGTGAACAAACTTGGCTTGCCGAGCTGGGTGCTTTATGCCGCCGGCGCGCTGCTCTTGCTCGGGCTCCCCCTCATCCTTGCCACCAGCTTCCGGGAACGTAAACGGCTGCTGGCGCGGTACACGGGCGGCGCGGCGCCGGCCGGGGAGAGCGGGTTAGGCGGGCTGCTCACCTGGCGGAAGACCCTGGCCGGCGGCGGCCTCGCCTTCGCGGGGCTCGTGGTCGGCGCCGGCGCCTTCATGGCCCTGCGGGTGGCGGGCGTGGGGCCGTTCGCCACGCTGCTCTCCGCGGGGGTCATCAACGCGCGGGATCCGCTGGTGGTGGCCGACTTCGAGAACCGCACCAGCGATTCCACCCTGGCCCAGTCGGTGACCGAGGCCCTGCGGATCGACCTCGCCCGCTCGACCAGCATGCGGTTGCTGGAGACGAGTGACGTGACCGCCACGCTCCGCCGCATGGAGCGGGACCCCGCGACTCCGCTCACCGCTCCGGTGGCGCGCGAAGTCGCGGAGCGGAGCGGCGCGGCGGCCGTGGTGACCGGCGAGATCTCTCCGCTCGGCACCGGCTACGTCCTTTCGGTGCGGCTGCTCGGCACCAAGGATGGGGCGACGCTGCTCGCGGTGCGCGAGACCGCCGAGGGGGCCGCGGGGCTCATCGCGGCGGTGGACCGGCTCTCGAAAAAGCTGCGCGAAGGCATCGGGGAATCGCTCCGCACCATTCGCGGCGGCGTGGCGCTCGAGGACGTCACCACCCACTCCCTCGAGGCGCTGCGGAAGTATTCGCAGGCCAATCGCGCCGCCGACGCCGGTGAAGAGCCCAAGGGCATCGCGCTGCTCAAGGAAGCGATCCACCTCGATACCAGCTTCGCAATGGCCTATCGCAAGCTCGCGGCGCTCGAGAGTAACACCGGCGCCAATCTCAGCGAACAGACGGCGGCGGCACGGCGCGCCTACGAGCTGCGCGAGCGATTGCCCGAGCGGGAGAAGCTCCTCGCCACGGCGTACTACTACTGGGTCGTGGAGTACGATTCCGACAAGATCATCGCCGCCTACCAGCAGGTGCTCGACAGCTGGCCCGACGACAAGACCGCCGGCAACAACCTGGCCATCGAGCTGTTCACGCGGAGGCGCTACGCCGAGGCGGAGGCGGTGCTGGACCGGGCTCTGGCCAATTCACCGCAGGTCGGGGTGCTCTACGCCAACCTGCTCGAGGTGCTGGCCTCGCAGGGAAAGTACGCCAAGGGCGATTCGGTCATGGCGCGCTGGGCCAAAGTTCAGCCCGGCTCGGGTCCCCGGTTTGCCGAAGGATTCCGCTTCAACTTCGGCAAGGGCGACTACGCCGCCGCCCTGGCCTATGCCGATTCCGCGGCGCTCCGCGGCAATCCGGTGATCCAGGCGCGGGGCCACCACCAGCGCGCCAACGTCTTTCGAATCCGCGGGCAGCTGGCCCGGTCTGACCGGGAGGAGCAGGCCGAGGCGGAGCTCCACCGCCAAGCCGGGAGGCGCGCGCAGGAGATCCTGCCGGCGCTGGATATCGCGCAGGGCAGCGTGCTGCTGCGCGGCAAGCCGGAAGCGGGGATCCACAGCCTCGACTCGGCGCTGGCGAAGTTTCCGATGAACGAGGTGGACCCGCTGGATCGTCCCTATCTCGTTCTCGCGGATGCCTATGTGCGGGCGGGCGAGGACGCCAAGGCAGAACGGCTACTCGCCGAGTACGAGCGGACCGTTCCCGCGGAGAACAGGAAAAGCGATTTCGCGCGAATTTACTCCCGAGCGCTGCTCTCCCTCGAAAAGGGGCGCTACGCCGAGGCGATCGCCGGCTTTCGGGAATTCCGCGAGAAGGTCGGGGGAGAACTGACCGCGCTGTGGGACATCGGTCAGGCCTTCGACCGGATGGGGCAGACCGACTCTGCGCTGGCCGTCTACGAGGCGTTCGCCACCACGCCGGATATCGGGCCGGCGGGGCGGCAGTACTTCCTCCCGCTGACCTACCGCCGCCTGGGTGAGGTCTACGAGGCCAGGGGCAATAAGGAGAAAGCGCTGGAGTACTACGGGAAGTTCACCGCGCTCTGGAAGGACGCCGACCCCGAGCTCATGCCTCAGGTACAGGATGTGAAAAAGCGGATGGCAGCGCTGGTCGGCGAACCGCGCCCCTGAGCACGGCTCGCCGAGCCAGGCTGCCTGTACTTACGGCTTCTGCTTCATCGGCCGCGCCGCCGGCTCCGCGCACGCGGTCATGCCTCCCTTCTCTGCCGAGGTGATATCGACTCGGCGGTCCCACCACTTGCCCTTGTCGTGGGTCCGCGTGTTGAGGTCCTTCCACGCCTGCGACACCTGGTCGTCCGGAAGCGGATACGCCTCGCCGAAGCCCTCGATGGCGCTGAAGCGCTCGTCCGGAATGCCGAACCGGTTGAGCGCGTGGTGCACCGTGTGGACCCGCCGCCAGGAGAGGTTGCAGTTGTAGGCATCCGTCCCCATGAAGTCGGCGAAGCCCGCCAGCCGCACCTTGATCTCGGGATACTTCTTGAGCGAATCGGCCGCCGCCTTCACGCTGTCCATTCCGGCCGGCGTGAGCTGATCCTTGTCGAAGCGGAAGTTGGCCCCGTAGATCACCACCTCGAGCGGCACCTCGACGGTCGACTGGTCGCTCTGGCCCTCGCAGCTGGCGGTCACGGTGTAGTTGCTGAACTTGGCCCAGCTGAA
>DASYPD010000442.1:0-5727 GCA_036007005.1 Gemmatimonadales bacterium | reverse complement strand
GAGCGGGTTAACGGTGAAGCAGCTGGTGGAGAAGAAGAAGCTGCTGCAGGGCAAAGAGCTGGAGGAGCTGCTCGATCTGCGCGCCATGACGGAACTGGGGGTGCCCGGAGGGAAGGGGAGCGGGGGCTGAGCCGGGGGAGGGGAGGGAGGAGACTTCGTCGTATCGTGCTGGACCGGGGTGCGGTGCAGGAAAGTGAAATCAATCAAGCGCCAGCGCAGCTCGGTGGTGAACGCCTGTTTGACGGTGTAGCGGGAAACGCAGTGCGCCTGAGACGGACTCACCAGGGTCGGGAAGACCTGCCCGTACAGCAGCGTGCAGCTCGCCGCTTGAAAGGTGCTCGTTTGGGGGGTCAGGTTCACGAGATGGGCCTCCGACTGCACCAGCAGCATCGAGGCAGAGTCGATCAGCAGCGAGCCGGCCCAGTCGATCGATTTCACCTGCTTGAGCGGCGCGAAGCGGATCCGGAGCGCTGGCTGGCCGTAGAGGCTGTCACGGCCCGCATACCAGAAACAATGCGTGCGGCGGAATGCCGGCTCGGCCAGGTCCGAGGGCTGGAAGTAATGGGCTGATTCCGCCCCGGAGCGTTTTCGCTCGGTGACCCGTCCCCTGCGATAGCGATAGACGTTTCGGCTGTCGTAGGGATACGTATCCACGCGGCTGCCCAGCAGGGTGTTGGCGGAATCCAGCTGCGTGGTGGTTTCCTGAAAAGTTTCCCGAAAGGGATAGTCGCGTTGCAGCGTGACGAGCCGCTCCGCGTTCTTGAACACCTCGCTGAAAATGCCCTGGCTCTCCTCCGTCTCGGCTTGCGCAGCCCCGCTGCACACATCCCCCTCGACGATGATTTCCGGCAGAATGAGCGGCTGATGCTCGAGCTGCACGAGGAGGGCCATCCCGCCCGGGGCGGCGGGATCCACAGCGACCCGGAGGCGCAAGGTGATGGCCCGGTAGCCGATCTGCTGCACCCGCAACGTGGCGGGTCCGGCAACAACCCCGGTCAGCGAGAAACGGCCCGCCTCATTCGCGAAGACCCGCTGGTCCCCTTCGACCAGAATCACCAGGGCGTATCCGATGGGTCGTCCGCTGACACTGTCCTGCACTCGTCCACTGAGGACGCCGCCCGGGGCCCGGACCGGGAGTTGCGCCACTGCGGTAGTGGTCAGCGTGAAACAGAAGAGCAGGGAGCGCGCGCGCATTACCGTTAAGCTACCGAAGGGGCCGGAACTTGTCTCGCCTCCCGGTCCGAGGGATATTTCAGGCATGCGGGTAACGACCTGGACGGAATACAGCCTCATCATCGCTTTGCATCTCGCCCGCCGCGGGTCGCATGGCAGTGAACCGGTGGCGGCGCGAGAGCTCTCCGAGCTGGAGCGACTCCCCGCCGACTACGTCGAGCAGATCCTGCTGCGGCTGCGGCGGGCCGGGCTGGTGGAGAGCGTTCGCGGAGCGCGGGGCGGCTATTTCCTGGCCCGCGAGGCGCAGCGAATCACGGTTCGCGACGTGATGGCGGCCTCCGAGCACCAGACCTTCGAGATGAATTGTACCACGCATCCCGTGGATGCCGAGCGCTGTGACCCCTCGAGCAGCTGCTCGATCCGGCCGGTCTGGCACGCGCTGCAGCGGCGAGTGGACGAGTTCCTCTCCGGCATCACGCTGGCGGATCTCATCAAGGATCAGCCGCCTGCACCCGAGCTCATCCCCCTGACGTCTTCGACCGGCTGAGCATCGCCGGCCGGGGCTCCCCGTTGACCGTTGCCGCTGTCTCCCGCTGAGCTGGTTCGCTACGCCCGCCATTTGACGCTTCCCGAGGTGGGCATCTCGGGACAAGAGCGCTTGCAGCGGGCCCGCGTGTTACTGGTCGGAGCCGGAGGGCTCGGCTCTCCCGCGGCGCTGTACCTGGCGGCCGCCGGGATCGGGACGCTGGGCGTGGTCGACGGCGACGCCGTCGAACTGAGCAATCTGCAGCGGCAAGTGCTGCACGGGTCTGCGGCGGTGGGCACGCCCAAGACGGACTCGGCGCGAGAGCGTCTGCGCGATCTGAATCCGCACGTCACGGTCGAGTGTCATCCGGTGCGTCTCACGGCGGCGAACGCGCGCGAGATCCTGGGAGCTTACGACCTTGCCCTCGACGGCAGCGACAACTTCCCCACGCGCTATCTGGTGAACGACGCCTCGGTGCTGCTCGGGAAACCCTACGTCTACGGGAGCATCTTCCGGTTCGACGGGCAGGTCTCCCTGTTCGGGGCGCCGGGAGGACCGTGCTATCGCTGCTTGTTCGCCGATCCCCCACCGCCCGATCTGGTGCCCAACTGCGCCGAAGCCGGCGTGTTAGGCGTGCTTCCGGGCATCATCGGCAGCCTGCAGGCGCTCGAAGCCATCAAGTGGATTGTGGGCGCCGGGGAGTCCCTGGTGGGGCGGCTGCTGCTGGTGGATGCGCTGCGGGTGAAGTTCCGGGAGCTTCAGGTCAGCCGCGATCCGCAGTGTGCCGTGTGCGGGGAGCAGCCGACCCTCACCGAGCTCATCGACTACGAGGCGTATTGCAATGCCGCTGGCAGTAGCAGTAGCAGTGGGGAGTCGACGGAGTTGAGTGTGGCCGGGCTGGCGGAGCGACTGGGTGGCGTGGTGGTGCTCGATGTGCGGGAGCCCTGGGAATGGGAGATCGCGCATATCGAGGGAAGCCGCCTGCTGCCGCTCTCCGAGCTGCCGGCACGGCTGGGGGAATTGGATTCCCGTGCAGAGCTCGTCACGGTCTGCCACAAAGGGAAGCGCTCCCTCCTGGCGCAACAGCTGCTGCAGGGCGCGGGATTCAAGGCGAGGAGCCTGGCGGGTGGGATCGACGCATGGGCGGAAGCCGTAGATCGGGGTATGGCGAGGTATTGAGGTGGTAAGCGGTGACCGGTGAGCGGTGAGCGGGGTAAGTGCTGGTCCCGCTAACCGCTTACCGCTTACCGCTCACCGCAGAATGCCGAAGGGGGGACTCGAACCCCCACGGGCTTGCGCCCACTGCGCCCTGAACGCAGCGCGTCTACCAGTTCCACCACTTCGGCGAGCCGGGTAAGCTAGGAGGCGCCCCAACCCCGGTCAAGCGATGCGTTGCCTGGTCCTCTCCGGCGGCCTATCTTCCGCTCCAAGCACCACTTATGAGTCCAAAGAGCATTCCCCCCGCCCCCCAGACCCGGATATCCGTGGCACGGAATCCGCGGGCCTCCCATGACTACCATCTCCTGGAAACCTGGGAGACCGGAATCGTGCTCACGGGCACCGAAGTCAAGAGCCTGCGGCACGGCAAGGCCTCGATCAAGGAAGCGTATGCGCTGGTTCGCCACGGCGAGGTCTGGCTGGAGGGCATGCATATCACGCCGTATGAGCAGGGAAACCGGTGGAATCCGGCACCGGTGCGCGCGCGCAAGCTGCTGATGCACCGGCGCGAGATCGAGAAACTGATCGGGGGCGTCGAGCAAAAGGGGTTTACCCTGGTGCCGCTCGAGCTCTATTTCAGCAGGGGGCGGGCCAAAGTCGCCCTCGCGCTGGGGAAGGGAAAGAAGACCCATGACCGCCGCGAAGACCTCAAGCGCCGGATCGCCGACCGCGAGATGGCGCGCGCGCTGAAGCACTGATGCTGCTCGCTACGCTGGCTCCGCTGGTGGTGCTGATCCAGTCAGCCCGGGGCGACGTCCGTATTCCGGTGCGGCTCGATCCGCTTTCCGGACCGGTGCTCGCCGCTCCGTTGCTCTTGCCTGCGCTCGACGGCAAGGCCACGCTCGGCGAAGCCTGGGCCGACGTGACAGTCGGCGGCAAGAGCTTCCGCTTCTATCTCGGAGCCCCGATCTTCGTGCTCGATGGCGCGATCTATCCGCTGGCAGGCTCGGCCTCCGTCCGGCGCGATACGCTGCAACTCCCGATTCAATTCATCTCGGAGCTCCTTCCCCGCGCTCTAGCCGGGCGGTTTCGCTACGACGCGCGGCTGGCGCGCCTGGCGGACGCGGCCCCTCCCCCCGCTGCGGTCGCCACTCGGCCGGCACCGAAGGATCCCAGCCGGCTGCCCAATGGACTTCGAAAGGGGCACCTTGTTACCATCGACGCCGGGCACGGCGGAGTAGACCCCGGCAACCCCGGGCTGTATTTCCCGGGAGGCCTTAAGGAAAAAGACATCACCCTCGACCTGAGTCTGCTGCTGCGCGACGAGCTCAAGCGGCGGGGCGTGCGAATCGTGATGACCCGGCAAAGGGATACGCTCATCGATCTGCGCAGCCGCGGCGCCTACTGCACGGCCGAATGCGACCTCTTCGTCAGCATCCACGTCAATTCCTTGCCGCGGCGTCCCGGCTTCAACCGGGTGCGCGGCTTCGAGACGTACTTCCTCGCCGAAGCGAAGACCGAGGACGCGGCGCGCGTGGCGCGGATGGAGAACGAGGCGATCCGCTTCGAGGATTCCCCGGAGAGCGCGGAATCGGTCGGCGGGCTCGACTTCATCCTGAAGGACCTCCAACTCAACGAGCATTTGCGCGAATCCGCCCGGGCCGCCGAGCTGGTGCAGTCGTACCTGCAGGAATCCCACACGGGGCCGGATCTCGGCGTCAAACAGGCGGGGTTCATGGTGCTCACGACGGCGCGCCGCCCGGCGATTCTGATCGAGACAGGGTTCAGCACCAACGCCGAAGACGCCAAGCTGCTCACGGGGCGGAACTCGCAGCGGAATCTCGCCACCTCGATCGCCGACGCGATCGTCGCTTATCTGCTGGAGTACGAGCGCAAAACGGGGCAGGGTCCGGTCGCCACTTCCTGGGGTACTCCGACGGGCAGGCAGTGACGGCCGGCTCGTTGGCTCGTGACGTTTTCGGACAGACTTTTCAGAATCCAATTCTTCTCGCTTCTGGCACCGCGGGCTTCGGACGGGAGCTCGAGGGCCTCATCGCGCTCGACGGCCTGGGCGGGATCGTCACCAAGGCCGTGTCGCTGCTGCCCCGAGCCGGGAATCCGGCGCCGCGGGTGGCGGAGTTTCCGGGGGGAATGCTCAACTCGGTCGGGCTCGCCAATCCGGGGCTCGAGCGGGTTAGGCGCGAGGCGCTGCCCTGGCTGACCGCGCGACTCGTGCGCGCCAGGATCCTGGTGAATGTCGTCGGGTTTACCGAGGCCGAGTACGCCGAGGTCGTCGCGGGGCTCGAAGCCGTGAGCGGCATCGCGGGGTATGAGCTGAACCTGTCCTGCCCCAATACCCATGCCGGCGGAATGGAATTCGGCGCCGATCCCGAGGCGGTCCGCCGCGTGGTGGGGCGCTGCCGGGCCGTAACCCGGCGCGCCCTCATTGCCAAGCTGGCTCCGGCGGTGCCGGACCTGGCGGTGCTCGCGGCGGCGGCGGTGGAGGCTGGAGCGGATGGGATCAGCGCGATCAATACCCTGCCGGGTTATCTCGCCGGCCTTGGCCGGCCCCGCCTGGGCCAGGGCAACGGCGGAGTGAGCGGCCCCGCGTTGCTGCCGATCGGGGTGCTGGCGGTGCGCAAGATCCGGGAGCGGCTTCCCGCGATACCGATCATCGGCGTCGGCGGCGTGCGGAGCGCGGGCGACGTGCGGCAGTATCTCGACGCCGGGGCTCAGCTGGTGGCGATCGGCACCGCCCAACTCGCCGATCCCCGGCTGCCGGAGCGGATCATCCGGGAGCTCGAGGCCGGGGCCCGGCAGGCGGCTCATGGCTGAGCTGATCCTGGCGCTCGATCTCCCCGCGCGGGACG
>DASYPD010000441.1:0-1550 GCA_036007005.1 Gemmatimonadales bacterium | reverse complement strand
GCACGTCGCTCTGCGGATAGAGGATCGTCGGGACGAAGTGCGTCCGGGTGTTGCTCTTGAGGCGCTGGCACAACTCGATGCCCCCGGCCGGCGGCACGCGATCATCGATCAGCACCACGTTCGGCCGGTGCAGCAAGGCCTCCTCGAAGGCGCTGTCGGCGCTGACCACCAGCTGAACGTTGATGCGCTCCTTCTTGAGGAAGTCGACCATCGGCCGCGCGGCGGCCCGGCTGGGAGCCGCGATGAGCGCTTCCACCTCGCCGGGCAGAGTGACCACTTCACTGCGGGTCGTCCTCTCGTTCGGAAGCATTGCGGCCACGACGACGGTATCAGGAATGCCTAGATGTATCAACGAACTGCGCGCGCCCTGCCCCTCCCCCACCGGCCCACCAGCACCCCGATCAGCACCGTGCCGGCCAGCGCTCCGATCGCGTCCGCGACCCCATCGCGCCAGTCGGCGTTGCGGCCGGGCACGAACCACTGGTGGAGCTCGTCCAGGACGCCGTAGAGGCTGGCTGACAGCGTGGCGACCGCCAGAGTCGCCCAGGGTGAGAACGCCCAACCCCGGAGCAGCCCTCGCGCGCACAGGCCTCCCAGGAGCCCGTAGATGGCGATGTGGACCAGCTTGTCGGCGTTGACGATGTCGGTGGGGGGATAGGCCGACCCGGGAAACGAGGAGAGCACGAAGATGGTCAGCGCCCAGACCAGCGCCGGGATCAGGGCCCGGAATCGACCCGTGTACAAACTTCCTACATGTAGGTTTTTTGACTTCATCAGGCTACACGCTTACCGTGAGGCCATGAGTGACACGACCAGCGCCTCCCCCGCCCCTTCCCCTTCGCCGGGCGAAAAGCGCCAGCACCTGCGCTTCGACAAGGTCTTCCCCGTTCGCGTGGAATCGATCCTCTTCGGCGACCTCTCCTGCGTGGCCCGCAACGTCTCCGCAGGCGGCATCTTCATCGAGACCTCCGAGCCCCTCCCCCTGGGCGCCCGGGTCCGGATCTGTTTCCTCAACCCCGAGGAGACCGCCGAGATCGTCGCCGTGGGCGAGGTGAAGAATCACTACTTCATGAACTACTCGCACAACGGCACCAGCCGCTCGGTGATCGGGATGGCGGTGCGGTTCTCCTCCTTCGAGGATGAGAGCCAGCACATCCTGCGCGAGTGCCTGGACCGCCTGCGCGTTCTGCACTAGGCGCCCGGCGCTCATTCCGAGGACAGCTGGGGCCGGACCACCACCGGCTCCGGTAGCGTGACCTTGCTGTCGGGTTCGATCGGCACCTCCACGTCGTGGGGGCCGCGCACGATCCCCAGTGGCCGGTTGCCGTCGCGGATGGAGAGCTCGTAGCGGCCGGGCAGCACCCCGGCGATGGTGAAGGTGCCGGCCGAGCTGATCTCGCCCACCGCCGGACGCGGGAAGGCCAGCGGTGATCGGCTGAGCAGCAAGGCCCGGCTGTCCGGTCCCAGCGCATAGCCGTCGGCGGCCTGCACCGAGCCGGTGATGCGCGCGCCCTTGTGCTTGAGCAGCAGCACCACCTGCACCTCCTGGT
>DASYPD010000440.1:0-4075 GCA_036007005.1 Gemmatimonadales bacterium | reverse complement strand
GGCGCCGGAGAAGAAACGGTCGGCGATGACTTCGTGGAACAGGGCGGACTTGGTACCGAAGTAGTGCTGGATGGTGCCGGGACTCACCCCGGCGCGCTCGGCGACCTGGGCGAGCGTGGCGGATTCAAAACCCCGCTCGCCGAAGACCAGCGCGGCGGCGTCGAGGATCTCGCGCGGCCGCTCGGCGGGCCGGCGCTGCCAACGAGGCTCGGCGGTCTCGGCGGAGGCATCCATGGGGGCCGAGAGATAATCATTGAGCCGTATAATTGCAACAGTGGGACCCGCACTTACTCTCGGCGCAGCACCGCAATCGGGTCGGCCTGGGTGGCCCTCCGGGCAGGCAGGTAGCAAGCCAGCAAAGCGACCGCGGTGAGCGTGATCGCAACCACGGCAAAGGTTATCGGATCGGTGGGATGCACATCGAAGAGCAGCGAACCCAACAAGCGGGTCACCCCGAAAGCTCCTGCTAACCCGAGTGCCGAGCCCAGCAGGGCCAGCAGCATGCCCTGTCCGAGAACGAGTCGAAGCACCTCACCCGGTGGGGCACCGAGTGCCAGCCGGACGCCGAATTCGCTCAGGCGACCGGCGACACTGAGCGACATCACCCCGTAGATCCCGATCGCCGCGAGCAATAACGCCAGCAGGGCGAATCCGCTGAGGAGCGTGTTGGTCAGGCGCCGCGTCGCCAGCGAGGCATCCACCGCCTCCTGCAGGGGGCGCAGCTCCGAGATCGGCAAAGACGGATCGATTTCTGCCACCCGCCGCTTCAGCAGAGTGGCGAAGGCTTGCGGCCCCGCGTTGGTCCGGACCACCAGGTACGCGGACCAGCGCCCATACTGGGCGAACGGCTGATAGAGCTGGAAGTCCGGTCGCTCGCTCAGACTTTGCTGCTTCACGTTCGGCACCACGCCGACGATCGTGAGCCATACGGCGTCACTGTCGGTGCTGGTCCGAATCCGCTTGCCAATGGGGTCGGACCCCGGCCAATAGCGCTGGGCCACCGTCTCGTCGACGATCACGATCGGGGGCGAGCTTTCCTGGTCGCTTGCCAGAAAGAAACGACCCTTCAGGAGGGGCGTACCCATCGCCTCGAAATAGCCGGGTGATACGCTCCGCGTGTTGATCACCGGCACCGCCTCGCCCGCCTTCGGCTCCTGCCCTTCGACGTAGAGCTCTTGCTGCGGATTCCCCGCCGTGAAGGGGATCCGCTCGTTCACGCCCGCTGCAACCACCCCGGGTGAGCCGCGGATCGCCTCGAGCAGCCGATCGTAAAACCCGGTGATCTTTGCTCCACTATCGTATTTCGCGCCGGGAAGCTGGATCCGGGCCGTCAGCACCTGCTCCGCGCGAAACCCCGGATTCACCTCGAGCAGGTGACGGAAGCTCCGCAGCAGGAGGCCCGCGCCGATCAGCAGGATCAGCGAGAGGGCGAATTGCGCCACGACGAAGGCCTGGGTCAAACGCCGGCTCGCCACCGAGCTGCCGCTGCGGGCGCCCTCGCGCAACGCATCCTGCAGATCGAGCCGAGAAGCGCGCAGAGCCGGCGCCAGCCCGAAAATCAGCGCGGTGAGCAGGGTGACGCCGAGGCTGAAACCGAGCACCGCGAGATCCACCCGTACCTGGCCAAGGCCGGGAACGGGACCCAGTGGCAGCCGCCGAAGGAACCCGACTCCCCAAAGCGCGAGAAAGACGCCGCCCGTCGCCCCGGCCCCCGCGAGCAGCAGGCTCTCCGTGAAGAGCTGCGCTGCGATCCGCCGCGGCCCCGCTCCCATGCAGCAACGCACCGCCATCTCGCGCGTCCGCGCCGCCGCCCGCGCCAGCATCAAGTTCGCGATGTTGGCCGCCGCGATGAGGAGCACCAGGCCGACCGATCCCATGAGTACGAGCAGCGGGGTTCGGACCTCGCCCACCAGCTCGGCTTGCAGCGGCTTGGCGACGATGCGGGCTCCGCCCCGCTTGGCATCGGGAAACCGCGCGGGCCGGGCAAGCATGAATTCATCGGTCAGGTTTTCGATTTCGTGCCGGGCAGCTTCGGCGCTGACTCCCGCTTTGAGACGTCCCAGCGCATTGAGGCGCCAGGAACTCAGCCCTTCCGGATTCAGGACGTTCGGAAACCACACCTCACTGCGATTCGGAAAGTCAAAACCGGGCGGCATGATGCCGATTACTACCAAGGGGAGTCCATTGATGGTGATCGGCTTTCCGACGATTGCCGGATCCCCGCCGAAGCGTCGCTGCCAGAGGGCGTGGCTCAACACCATGACCCGATTGCGCCCCAGGACTTGCTCGTCGGGGGCGAAGCCCCGCCCGCGGGCAGGGTTGATCCCCATAACCCGGAAAAAATCGAGGGTGACGGAGCCGGCGTTGATTCGCTCCGGCTCGCCGCCGTCGGTCAGATTCACGCCCACGCTGCCATGCGCCGCAATCGCGGCGAAGCTTCGGCTCTGCGCGTGATAGAAGAGAAAGAGAGCGTCGGGAAAGGCCACCACCGGCAGGCGCTTCTCCGGTGCGGTGCCCCAGAAGCTGATCAGGCGGTCGGCTTCGGGGTACGGCAGCGAGCGCAGCAGCACCGCGTTGACCACGCTGAAGATCGCGGTCGCCGCCCCGATGCCGAGCGCCAGGGTAGCCACGGCGATGAGGCTGAAGCCGGGCCGGGTGCGCAGCATGCGCAGCCCGAAGCGGAGATCCTGGCCCAACCGGTCCAGCCGTCCTTGCGCGCTACCGGCGCCGAGGGGGATCGGGTCGGCACCGCGCCGGCGCTCGACGCCTGCGAGGGCCTGGCCGAGGGCCTCGCCCTCCCGGATTTCAGCGAGGCCCGCCTGGCGGGCGGCCGCGGGAGAAACGCCCTGGGCCAGCAACTCCTGGTAGCGGTCCTCGAGGTGCTGGGAGAGCTCCTCGACGATCTCGGCTTCCCGCAGCGGGGCCAGCTCGAGTCCAGCCAGCCGGCGGCGAATCTCCTCGCGCCACTCAGGCATGTTGGATCCCGATGATCCGGCTGATGGCCTGGGAGAATGCGCTCCAGCTCCGGCGCTGCGCCGCGAGGATCTTCCGGCCCCCTGGCGTGAGCCGGTAGTAACGCCGCCGCCGCTGCCCGGCCTTCTCGACCCAGCGGCCTTCGATCCAGCCGCGGCGTTCCAGCCGGTAGAGCAGCGGATAGAGCGAGGCGACATGAAAGCGCAGCACCCCGCGAGAACGCGACTCGATCAGCTTGTTGAGCTCGTAGCCGTGGCGCGCCTCGTGCTCCAGCAGGGAGAGGAGGAGCAGCTCGGCACTGCCTTTCTTCCATTCCCGATCTGGCATTAGCTATCCCATATATGGCGATACCATATATGTACATCATAGCTCTCAAACGGTCAAGCGGGGCCCGCTCAGCTCAGGCGGGCCCGGGTCCGCGACGGCTTCCGGTTACCGGCGGGACGCGACGAGGGCGGGGACGGCGGAGAGAGAGGGGGATGCACCGGCGGGCGGACCCGGATCGAGCAGGGGAAAACCGTAGTCGAGCAGCAGTTGCCTGATCTCGCCAGCGTGGCGCGTGAAAGCCGCCTCGAGCACCCTGCGGGTCGTCGTATCGCCCGAGCGCACCCCGGCCGCGACTCCGTAGGCCAGCGGCAGCAAGCGATCGACTCGCGGCAACACCGGCTGCAGCGCGAGGCCGGCGCGCGCGCGTTTGCTGAAATAACCCGCGATCGGCCCCCAGGCGATCGCCACATCGACGTCGCCTCGTTCCACCGCGCCGAGCAGGCCGCCCGGCCGGTCGGCCGTCGCAGACTCCCCGGACAGATCGTAACCCGCGACGTTGCTGCTCATGCCGCGCCGCGCCAGCGCGTCCGCGAGCGCCGGATCAGGGCGGGCGCCGCTCAGGGGGAGTCCGATCCGCAAGCGCGGGAGCACGGGATCGTCGAGCGAGCCGATCCGGAGCTCCCGCCCCCGCCGGGTGATGAAGACGTAGCTGCTATAGTAGTAGGCGGCGGTCGGCTGGGCCCGCTCCAGGCGGGCGGGCAGGCTCAGCATCACGTCGCACTTCCGCAGCGTGAGGGGATGGCGGACGAGGCCGCGACGGAGGGGCCACCAGGTG
>DASYPD010000439.1:0-4702 GCA_036007005.1 Gemmatimonadales bacterium | reverse complement strand
GGGACGCCGGTGGCAGTAGACGAGCCGTAGACATCGTCCGAGCGGCCCTCCGGCCATCCGATCCGCCGCCCATCTCCCGTGGTAGGTGGGCTTTAGGCTCCTAAGATCATTAGACGCCGCATCTAAGAGGAACGCCGTATGTTCGCGGGACGCCCGTCCCAGTAGGGTCTCTCCCGGGAAGACGGTTTCCCGAGGGAGAGACAAGAGCCCCCGCGAGCCTTCATCGAGACCCAGCTCGTAACCACAGGCGACATCGCCCCAGCTGGTCACCCCACGGCATCCGGGTCGGGCCCCTCAGGGGAAACGACGGCCTTCCTCACGGAGAACGACCATGCATTCCGGCCCCCTCCGCCGGAAGGAGCGCTCGCTTCCTTTCTCTCTTGTCGGTTGCTTTCCTTTTCGCCCGCTCGTTCTCGCGGCGGCGCGTAGCCATCATTGACATTCAAGGGCCCTGGCTTTCGACATCACCCCAGGCTCCACTCCGGATCAGGTGGTGCGCGATGTCTGTTCAATAACGCTCACAAGCGCTGTCCCCGCGCGCCTTCTCACAAAGCGTTCGTGATTGAGCCATTTTGGACAACCAACTCTTTGGCGTTCCGCAATCATCGAGCGATCAATGAAGGCGGCGCAAAATGAGTTCTCTACGAAATCCCCTGGCAGCGTTTGCCTACTTGTGGCTGTTGCCGACTGTAGCCATGGCTCAGGCTCCGGGCGGATTCATCGAGAGCGACGACAGCGTGGCGACCCGCAGGCCATGGACGACATCGCAGATCCAGCGCTTCTTGCCCCTGAGAGGCACTTTCGCCTTCCCCGCCCCCTACAACACCGAGGGGATCCGCCTGACGAACGCCACCGATTGCGGCGGCAAAGACTGCGTCCTGCCGATTGCCAGCTCGTACGGGCACAACATCAACAACCATCGCGGCCGCGACACTGTGCTCGTCGTCCTGGAGTTGCGAGGCGTGGGGCCGACTTTGTTCGGCCTCAGCAAGGCGACGGGAAAGGTCCGGAACCTCGGTCCGCTGTTCGATTCTTCGAGCCCCTACGCGTCCACATCCGGCGAAGGGTGGTACTTCAGCGGCACCCAGCCGAGCAAGCTCTATGTAACGGGCGCGCTGAGTGCCCAGCTCCAGCGCTATGACGTGTTCACGAAAACTTTCCAGACGGTCTTCGATGCCGGCACCCAGTTCGGAGCCGGCACCTATGTTTCGCAGGCGCAATCGAGTGACGACGACAACGTCCACTCCGCTACGCTGAGCGACTCGTCCTCCCACACGAAGCTGGGATGCCTCGCCTACCGCGAGGACGCGCGTCAGTACAGCTATTACCCCGCGACCGAAGACTACTCCGAGTGCCAGATCGACAAGAGCGGCCGGTGGCTCGTCATCAAGGAAGAGCTCGACGGCGTGCCCGGGCGGGACAACCTGATCGTCGACCTCGAGACCGGGATCGAGAAGGTCCTTCCTCGTTCACAAGGTGCGGGGGGGAGCTCCGACAACGGCTACGGTTACATGGTCGCGGCGGACGAAGGCGGCGGCCTGCCGGGCACCGTGCGCGTGTGGGATTTCGACAAGAGCCTGCTGCAGGGGTCGGTGGTCTATACGACATCCTCCGGCGCGGGAAGCGCGGAACACATCGCTCATTCCAACGCCGCGCCGGGAGTCCCGCGGTCGCAGCAGTACGCCTGCGCCGCCAACGCGACCCTGACGGCGGCGCCGCGCGCGAACGAGATCGTGTGCTTCCGCCTGGATGGTTCCCGCGACGCCCTGGTCGTCGCCCCGAGCATGACGGACCCGAGCGCGCCGCGCGTCGGCGGCCGTAACCGGAAGCAACCCAACGGCAACCTGGACGTAAGCGGCGGCTACTTCATCTGGGTGGGCGAGGTGCCCGGAGGACGGGCGGACGCGTTCATGGTGAAGGTGCCGGGGCACCTGCTCCGGAGCCCGAGCTCCGGCGCGATGCTGCCCATGGCCGCCCCCACGGAGCCCGCGTCCGACTCGACGCTAAGGGACCTCAGCCGGGTCCGGCCCGCGGCCGCACTGGCGCTCCCCGACCCCACGCTGTTGCCGGCGGCCACGACCGCGCAGGTGCCGCTCACCTCCGCTTACAACGCCCTCAACGTGCCTTCCATAGCCCCGGGCGGTTCATATCTCGATCCAACCACGAACACCAAGATCTACAAGCTCACGTCGGCGACATTTCCCACCTCGAGTGCCAACTGGGGGCATGACTACTCCGAAGGCAACGATGAGGTGTCTCTGCCGTACAACGGAAATACTCGCGCGGTAATGGTGTACAGCGGCGGGTCGCACTGGCTTCTCGACTTCACGCCGGGGGTGGGTGTCAGCAATCCCCGGCTCCTCACCGGCAACCTGGCTCCCATCATGGACCTGGCCTTCACGTTCTCGAGCAACCCGGCGACACCCTACTACGCCTATGTGAGCAGAGGCTCCACGATCTACCGTGTCGACATCCGGACGATGACCGAGGCGCCGGGCAATGGCTGGCCGGTGACCGGTGAAACCAGCGCGGTGTGGCTCCATCAGAGCGAGAACGACGGCATGTTCGTCTGGATGCGGGGGGCCGCCGGAAGCACCATCGTCGCTTTCGAGCCCAGCACGAACACGAAGAAGACGTACACGAACTCGGGCCTGAACGAGCCCCGCATCGATCGGGCCGGGCGCTACGTAGGCATAGCCATGAATGGGAATGGGCTCTTCGTTTGGGATTGGAACACGAGCAGCATCATCTGGACCACCCCCGGCGATCCCGGGATTCCATACGCGCACACCGCGAGCCTGCGGCGGCGCTGGATGGGCGTGGATTGGAACATGAGCTATCCGCCCGACTTCACGAAGTTCATCCCCGATGTCCCGAACTCGGCGACGCACGTCGGTGGGCCGGCCAACGCGACCCTCGTCCATGGCAATGGGAACTGGATCCAGCATCCCGCCGATCTCGACGACCAGTGGGCCCTTTTCACCCATTACGGGAGCTTGCGACCGCCCGAATCCTACTGGCTCGCCCCCGGAGGCATGGTCCTCATAACCGCCAACGGCCAGCGGCGTCTTCTGGGACATCCGTACAACACGACGGGGAACTACACGTTCTTCAGCTTCGCGAAGTTCTCGCCCGACGGCAAGTACGTCCTGTTCACGTCGGACATGAACGGCTCCGCGCGGAGCGACGTCTTCCTCGCCGAGCTGCCCACCAGCGCCAGCTCCGACACCACTCCCCCCACGGTGGCGATCACCACCCCGGCGGCGGCGGCCACCGTCTCCGGGACGTCGGTGACCGTTTCCGCCAATGCCTCCGACAACGTGGGGGTCGTGGGCGTGCAGTTCAAGCTGGACGGAAACAGCCTCGCCGCCGAGGACACGTCCGCGCCTTACAGTGTCTCCTGGGACACGACCCTCAGCGCCAATGGAAGCCATAGCTTGACCGCCGTGGCTCGGGACGCCGCCGGCAACTCGACGACGTCCATTCCGGTGGTCGTGACGGTGCTCAACGTCGACACCACTCCGCCCGTCATCTCGCTGGTGCTGAGCTCGAGCATCTCCTCCTTGGCGGCGACGATCACCTGGACGACCAACGAGCCGGCCGATTCCCAGGTGGAATACGGGACCACCACCTCCTACGGCTCATCGACGACTCTGAACGCCAGCCTGATCCTCGCCCATTCGCAGGCGCTGGGCAGCCTGACCCCGGGCACGCTCTATCACTACCGCGTGAAGTCGCGCGATGGTGCCGGCAACCCGGCGACGTCGGGGGATTTCACCTTCACGACCCTCCCCCTGGACACGGGTCTCATCGCCTACTTGAAGCTGGACGAGGGAACCGGCACCGGGGCGGCAGACTCCTCCGGGAGCGGTAATGCCGGCACCCTGATGAACGGGGCCACCTGGACCGCGGGCACCCGGGGGACGGGCGTGGCCCTCGACGGTGTCACCCATTACGTGCGCGTCGCCGATGCCCCGATGCTCGACGCCTTCCCTCTCACCGCGGCCATCTGGTTCAAGACCAGCACCACCGCTGGAGTGAGAGGGCTCCTCAACAAGTACGTAGCGAATTCCTCGGACGGCTATCAGATCTTCTTCTCCAACGGCAACCTATGTGCGTGGTATCTGGCCGACGCCTCGAACTACGTCTGGAACGGCACTGGCTGCACGATGAGCACGGCCGGGTACAACGACGACGTCTGGCACCAGGCCGTGCTCGTGGTCGACGCGCTGGGCGGCCGGCTGTACGTCGACGGGACGCAGCGGGCCAGCCAGCCCTGGACGGGCGTGGCCGGACCGCCCACCACGACCCAAGAGGTGCACCTGGGTCATTATCCCGGCGCCTTCGGCGGCGCCGAGTACCTGCCGGCCGTGATCGACGAGTTCCAGCTCTACAACCGGGCCCTGATCGCCGCCGAGGTCCTGCAGCTGTACAACGACAGCAAGCCCGTGACTGATACCACTCCGCCGGTGCTCTCCGGCGTGGGCGTGACCACCATTTCTGCTACGAGCGCCACCATCGTGTGGACCACGAACGAGCCGTCCGATTCCCAGGTGGAATACGGACCCACCACTGCCTACGGATCCTCCACGGCCCTCAATCCCGCTCTGGTGACATCCCACAGCCAGGTCCTGAGCGGGCTCGTGTCTTCGACGCTCTACCACTACCGGGTCAAGTCCAAGGACGCCGCCGCGAACCTCGC
>DASYPD010000438.1:0-9807 GCA_036007005.1 Gemmatimonadales bacterium | reverse complement strand
GAAGTAGGAGCCGTGATTCGCCGGGTTAGGCTTGAAGTACTCTTCCAGCGTCGGATGCAGATAGTCCTTGAACCACGGCTGGCCCTGCGCTCGCTGCAAATCTCGGCTGGCTTCGTAGATCACCAGGGTCGGGTCCCAGGCGACGTTGGCGTCCGCCATGGCCTGCAGCACCTTGCCCAGCCGCTCGGGATCGGCCTCCCGCCAGAGCCGTCCCGCCCAGCGGAAGCGGTCCACCTCGTCGTTGTAGTTGTAACCCGAAGGGAAATGCTGCACCCCCTCGGCCAGCGCCGCGTCGGGCACGCCGTACCAGTGCTCGATGCTGCGGGTCCCGAACTTGACGTCGTCCCAGGCGTTGGTCTCCTCCACCCCGGCATGGTGCGCAATCGGCAGCCCGGCCTTGTGCGCCTCGTCCTCCATCGCCTGCATCAGGTCGCGGTCGATCCCGAGGATCTTGATGCCGTCCACGCCCATCGCCTTGAGCGCGCGGACCCGGGCCCGGGCCTCTTCGGGGGTGTGGATCCCTCGCGTCTCCACCGCATCGCCGACCCCGCCGAAGACCGCATAGACGAAGAGGCGCGGCGCCACCACGCTGCCGGCGGCGCTTTTCGCCCGGAGCTCGAGCGTCTTCTGGGTCGTGCTCCCCACATCGCGCACCGTGGTGATCCCCGAGGCGAGCCAGAGCTTGAGCTCGTATTCGAGTGGCTGCGGAATTCCCCCGCGCTCGTCCTGCACGTGGCCATGCAGATTGATCAGGCCCGGCAGTACGTACTTCCCCGTGGCGTCGATCTCGGCATCCGCCGCCGGCCGTCGCGCCCGGCCGGCCTTGAGCGCCACCGGGTCGAGCCCTACCACGTCAGTGATGCTGTTCCCCTCGATCACGATGTCGTAGGGACCGGCGGCGGGAGTGCCGTTCCCCTCCACTACGATCGCATTGCGGATGACATAGCGCGCGGGGCGAACGCCGTGCTGCACGCCCTTCGCACCCTGCGCGACGGCGGTGCTGGCAAGAACAGTGAGCACAGTGAGGAAGGAACCGACCATGGCCCGAGGGCGGCCGCGGCCGGCGAGCGGATGCGGGGCACTCGCGAGCGCCTCAGTGGCAGGGCAGCCCTGAAGGGAGAGAATCTTACGGCCACTGCAGCGCCGCGAGTGCAGCCGCAACGCTCGCCGAGCCAGGCCGCCCCCGGACCTCACCGTATCCCCGCCACGAGCACCCGCCCATCCAGCGGCTCGCTGGGCACCACGCCGAGCACCTGCGCGAGTGTCGGCGCCAGGTCCACCGTCCTGACGAATTGCGGATAGCGGCCCGGCTTGAACGGCGGACCGAAGAAGATGATCGGCACGTGGGTGTCTGCGTCGTGCGGCGTCCCGTGCATCGCCACCGGGTAAGGCTCCCAGTAGCTGCCGGGCGTCAGAGTGATCGCCGCCTCGACCCCGGCGTCGGGCGCGAACATCTGCACCCAGCGCCGGGCGACCGCATCTTTGCCCGGGTCGGCCTTGGCCAGATCCGCGAACCGGTCGGCGCGCAGCACACCTGGGATCCGCCGCGCAACCGCGAGAAACGAATCCACCGCCGCGCGCAGCAGCGTCTCCTCGACACCGACGCCGGCGCGATTCACCAGCAACGCGCCACTCTCCAGATCCAGCGCGGCGGGGTTGCCTCCCCCTCCCCCAGCCTGGATGACGCGCTGCGCCGCCTGCAGCGCCGGCAGCACGTTCACCCGTTTCGGCGCGGGAGAGATCCGCCCGTTGTTGAGCTCGGGGAACGGCGCGACCCCGTGGTCGCCGGTGAGCGCGAAGATCACCTTGTTCGAATCCCGCAGCTTGTAGAGCGAATCCATGAACGCGCCCAGCGCCCGGTCGAGCCGCAGGATCTGGTCGTGGATCTCCCGCGAGTCGGGACCGAAGCGGTGGCCCACGTAATCCGTCGTCGAGAGCGAGATGGCGAGGATATCGGCTTGCGGGCCTTTCCCCAGGTTGAGGCGTTGCAGACCCTCGAGGCCGAAGGCCAGTAGCAGCTCGTCCATCCAGGGAAAGCCGCGAAACGCCCGCGCCGCGGCGACCGTGTCGCTCGGCGCCTGGTGCGGGAAGACAAAATCCCGCCCGCCCGACTCGATCGGCACGCTGTCCGGCTCCGCGTACTGGCTCGGGCCCAGCAGCAGGTTCCAGATCCGGCCCGCCGAGCGCTGGGGGATGCGGCGCGCGTTGAACCCCTTCACCCAGTCCGGCAGCGTGTCGGCATACCAGGTGCTGGTGGTGAGGAACGAGTCACTACTGAAGGGCAGCCAGTACACCTGCTGCTTCGACCGGCCGATAGGCAGGATCGCCCCGCGATCCTTGGCCGACACCGAGAGAGCCCGGGTATGGCTGTTGGCCGCGCTGAGCCAGTCGGTGAGCGTAGTACCCCGGAAGCGCATCGGCGAGGCGCCCAGCTCCCCGGAGCCTATCAAATGGGAGGTCGAGTCGTTGACCCCGGCCAGGTTGCGGCTGATTCCCGTACTGCGTGGGAAGCGCCCCGACATCGTGCTGGCGTGCCCGGGCGCCGTCTCGGTAATCGCGTGGTCCTGATGGCCATTGGTGAAGAAGGCTCCGCCTTCGGCCAGCCGCTTGAGCCCCCCGGTGAGCTGGCCGCGCCAGCGATCCACGTAGTCCTCGCGCATCTGGTCCACGGTGATGAAGACCAGCAGCGTCGGACGGGCGCGGGCTCCCCCCTGCGTGGGGGCTGGAGTCGGGACGGGAGCCGAGCAGAAGAGGGTCGCCAGCAGGGAGCCGGTCAGGCTTGAACGGAGCATAGAGACGGGGGGATGGGGAATCGGGGATTCAGGGTCACCGGATAATACCGAAAGCCGGACCCTCCCGCCCGGCGGCTCCCCACGCTATCATCGGTTCGTAACCCCCCGGAGACGTACGATGCCCCGATTCTTTCCCTGGCTCGCCTGGGCCCTTATCGCACCGGCCGTCGCGGCTCAAACTCTCGACTCCGCCCCCCCGGTTCACAAAGCCGCTCGGTTGTTTCGCTCCAGGGAGCCCCTGTCGGTGTGGTTACAAGCCGATTTCAAACAGGTGTTCCGCGACCGCGATTCGATGAGCACCAAACGCTATCCTGCTACCCTCAAGTTTCTCGGCGAAGCCGGAGATACTGTGGCCTTCGATGTTCAGCTCGGCACCCGCGGTCATCTCCGCCTGCGCCAGTGTGATTTCGTGCCCCTCAAGGTCTATTTCGACAAAGAGAAGACGAAGGGCACCGTGTTCGGCGGCGAGGGTTCTCTCAAGCTGACGCCTCATTGCACCAAGAGCGAGCGAGACGCTCAGGATCTTTACGTCGAATATGCCATCTACGAGATGTACAACACGCTCACCCCGATCAGTCTGAAGACCAGACTGGCCAACATCACCTGGCTGGACCCCGCCAATCCGAAGTTCACCATCACCCGGCCGGCGTTCTGGACTCAGGATGAGGACGATCTGGCCAAGGAGCTGCGCGGCAAAGTCCTGATGCAACAGGGGGGGAACGCGAGCGAGATGGATCCCCGGCAGATGGCGCTCACCGACGTCTTCCAGTACATGATCGCGAACACCGACTTCTCCCTCAGCTATCTCCACAACTACCGGATCTTCCAGACCGATACCGCGACGGCCTGGTACCCGATGGCCTACGATTTCGACTGGTCGGGCCTGGTCGATGCTCCCTACGCGAAGCCAGCCGAGGTGCTGCGTATGGGGCCGAACGCCCGCGTCACCGACCGGCTCTACCGCGGGGGCTGTCACCCACCGGAGGTGCTGGCCCAGGCCGTTGCCCCCTTCAAGACGAAAAAGGACACCCTCTACGGTGTGCTGCGCAGCATTAAGGAGCTCACCCCGTCGCGTCTGAAGGAGGCGACCGGCTTCCTCGATGAGTTCTACAAGGAACTCGACAATCCGGGGACGTATACGAAGGTGTTTCGGCGAACCTGCCCCTAGCGGGACAGCAGGGTCTCGAGCCCTTCCTTGCGGACTAGGGCCTGGAAGCGCGGATCACTGCGAAGCTGATGGAAATCCGGGTTGGTTACGAAGAGCCGGAAGCGGTGCGGCCGGCGCTGATACTCGCGCTCTACCCAATCCATCGCCTTCGACCACTCGCCGAGCTGGGCGTAGAGTCCAGCAATGCGGCCTTCGCGCAGCGGCGGCACCGTGTCCCTTGGAAGCTCATAGGGACGTGTCGAATCCGCGATCAGCGCCTTGAGCTGGCCCTCCAGGTCCGCCCGCTGCGCTCGCTCGTAACCCGCCGCGCCTCCCTCTTTGAAGGTTTGCGCGTAAACCGCTGCACCGGCGGTGTCTCCCCCCAGCCGCCGGACTTCAATTGCCTCTTCATAGCGCTTCAGATGCTCCAGGCTGGTGATGAGCCGCCTGCGGGGACCGGCTACGCTGGGATCGAGGTCCATCGCCCGGCGCAGCACGGCGACGGCAGAGTCGTACTTACGGGTGCGCATGTACAGATCGCCAAGGGAGTTCTGATTCAGCAGCGAAGGCTCCAGCTCGACGGAGCGGCGCATCAGCACGAGCGCGGAATCGAGCCGGCCTTCCCACTCACCGACGTAAATCGCGGAATACTGCAACGCCTGCGAATCGTGCGGGTTGAGCCGAAGGGCGGCGTGGACCGCGGCACCGGCCCTTTCCACGTCGTCGTCGAGATAAATGGCATGGGTGATCAGATTGAGCCAGCCGTCGCCAATCGTGCTGTCTCGCGCCAACGCCTGCCGCGCCAGCACGGCCCCGGAGTCGACCAGCGGGCCGAACGGGGTCCGCAAGCCGCGAAATGCCGAGACGAAGTAGTAGGTGGAGAGCAGACCGTAGGGCGCGGCGAAGTTGGAATCGATGGCGATGGCCTGGCGAGCGTAATGCAAGGCGGAATCCATCAAGCTCGCTGCCTCCCGTGCCCCCAGGGGGGAGCCACGGTTTTGGAACTGGCGGCCCCGAAGGTAGAGCTCGTAAGCTGCGGCGCTCGTCGTGGGGCGCCGGTCGATGGTGGCGCGTTCGACGCCGGTGAGCTGCAGCCGCAGCGAGTCGGCCAGCAGCTTGGCGACTTCGCCCTGGATCAGCGCAAGATCGGCCGCCGGCCTCGCGTAGCGCTGGCTCCAGATCAGCGCCGCGCCCGGAATCCGGAGCAGCTCGACCTGCACTCCCACGGAGTCACCCGTCCGGCGCAGCCGCAGCGTGACGATCGCGCCGACCTTGAGGCGCTGCCCCAGCTCCTCATAGGTCAACCCGAGCCGCCGCAGCTGCGCCACCTGGCTGGGCGCCGTCACTCTGAGCTGAGGCAGCCTGCGCAACAGATCCGCGACGCCTTCCTGCACCCCTTCGGTCAAATAGGCAAGCGCCGTATCGCCCTGGGCATCTTCGCGCGGAGTGATCGCGAGCGAGGTGATCGCGTCGGCGTGCCCGACCCGCACCAGCCGGGTGAGGCCGAACACCGCGACCGCGAGGACCGCCGCCCCCACCAGCAGCACGGTGCGCCGCCGCCGCGTGCGCTCCGGCAGCGCCCGCAACTCGCCACTCGTTTCAAGCGCCGCGGCGAATTCCGCCGGCGTCTTGTAGCGCTCCTCCGGCTCCCGTGCCAGCGTCTTGAGCAGCGCCTGCTCGACGGCGGTTGGGATCGACGGATCCAGCGTCCTGACCTTCGGCGGGGGCTCGGCCAGCCGGCGCGCCAGCACGGAGGTCATCCCACCCCCGCTCCAGGGCGGCTGGCCCGTGAGCATCTCGAACAAGGTGCAGCCCAGCGCGTAGAGGTCGGTGCGGCCGTCGATACTGCGCTCTCCGGTGATCTGCTCAGGGCTCATGTAGGTGGGCGTGCCGATCGCCTGCCCGGCACGGGTCAGCGTCCCCCCGCTCCCGGCGCCGGCCTCATCGAGCGCCCGCGCGATGCCGAAATCGGCCACCACCGCGTGCTGCTCGGAGAGCAGGATGTTCTCGGGTTTGATGTCGCGATGGATGACGCCGTGGCGATGGGCGTGGTCCAGCGCATCGGCCACTTCCCGCGCCAGCCGCAACGCCTCGGGCAGCGGCAGCTTCTGCTCCCGCAGCAGCCGGTCCCGCAGCGATTCCCCCTGCACGTACGGCATCACGTAATACGCGGAAGCCGGCCGGCCGGGACCGAGGTCCAGCGTGCCGCTGTCGAGCAGCGGAAGAATGTGCGGATGGTTGAGCCGGGCGGCGATGCCGATTTCACGATGGAAGCGCTCGACCCCGATGGTCTGCGCCAGCTCGGGGCGCAGCACTTTGACCGCCACCCGCCGGTCGTGCCGCTCGTCCTGCGCCAGGTAGACGGTCGCCATCCCGCCCTCGCCCAGCAGGCGCTCGATCCGGTAGCGGCCCTTCAGGGCCTCGCGAATCCCTTCCAGGTCTACCGTATCAGGCAAAGTAGACCTCGCGCAAAACCCGCAGATGATGCCGCTCGTGTCCCGCGATGATCCAGGCCAGCGCGCGGACGCTGATTTCCCTGTCGCTTGCCGTGCCGCGCCGGGTCACCGCTTCGGCGGGCAGATACCGCAGCAGCGCCAGGGTAGCCCCGCGAACCGCGCGGTACTCCGTGAGCAGATCGGCCACGCTCCGCTCGTTTGCCCCGGAATTGGGGGTCCAGGTCTTCTCATCGAAGCTCGCCAGCGGAGTCGTATCGCCCCGGGCAAAGCGGAGCGCCCGATAGGCGAACACGCGCTCCACATCGATCATGTGGCTCACGACTTCCTTGACCGTCCATTTGCCGGGGGCGTAAGCGTGCATCGCGCGCGCTTCCGGCAGCTCCGCCAGCAGCGCGCTGGTCTCTTCCAGTTGCGCCTCGAGCCGCTGCAGCAAGTCCCCGTCGGGAACCGCCGCGATGTACGCCGCAAAGTAGTCGGCATACTCCGACGGGGCGGGACGCTCGTACCGCGGTGCGCTCATCGTTTCCGGCATATCGCTGCGCTCAATCTAGGGGCGCCACTGGTCACTGGTCACTGGTGACTGGTCACTGGTTGCTGCCTTCCGGCAGCAGCGTCACCCGAACGTACCTGCTGCGATCGAGATAGCTCCGCGCCGCGGCGCGCAACGACTCGACGGTGAGTCCAGCCAGCACCGGTTCGAGCGGCTGGGCGGGCGGGTCGCCGTCCCGCACAGAGGCGAGCAGCTGTCCCAGCCACCAGCCGTTCTGCCGCAGATTGGTTTCCCGGCTGCGGATCAGAGTCTCTTTGACCTTGGCTAGATCAGCCGGCCGGGGTCCGCGGGCCTGCAGCGTGTCGATTTCCGCGAAGACGGCGCGAACCAGGGCATCGGCCCGCGCCGGATCGGAGCCAAAGCTGATCGTAACCCGGTACTCGTCCCTCGGCACCCGCGACGCGGAAGCCCCGACACTCACGCTGTAGGTGCCGCCCAGCTCCTCGCGCAGCTCTTCCCGCAGCCGGATCTCCAACACGCTGCCGAGCGCGCTCAGGACCGAGCGCTCCTGGCGCGAGAGCGTCGCGCCGCCCGTGAAGACGAGCGTGGTTTGGCTCCTGGGCTCGATGCCTTTGCGGACCGTGCGCTCCACCACGCCCACGGGCGCCCGGATCCCCGGGTCCGCGGCGTGGTCGGCCACGCCTCCTCCGGGCAGGTTCCCGAGATAACGCTGCACCAGCGAACGAATCGAGTCGGCCTCGAAGCGGCCGACCAGGAAGAAGGTGTAGCCGGCCGCGCTCGCAAAACGGCGCCGGTAGAACGCCAGCGCTGCTTCGGGATGCACTTCGTCGACCGTGGCCGAGCTGATCGGCCTGCTCCAGCGATGATGTTGCGTGAGCGTCACCGTGAGGGTGTCCTGGAAGGCCACCTGCGGACTGGCGCTGCGATTCGCCAGCGCGGCCCGGAAGTTGGCGAGGAACGCGCTGACCGCGGTGGTATCGAGCCGCGGCGCGGTGAAATACAGATAGCTGAGCTGCAACAGGGTCTCCACATCCTTGGGCGAGGTCTGCCCGCTGATCCCCTGCTCGTAGGAACCGATGTAGGGGGACACGCTCACCGCTTTACCCGCCAGTTTCTTCTGCAGCTCGATGGCATTGAAGGCGCCGACGCCGCTCACGCTCACCAGCTGGGAGGCGAAACGCGCGCTGGTGAGCAGGCTGTCCGTCGCCAGCGATACCCCACCCGGACTCCAGGCCGAGAGCAACAGCTCATCGTCCTTGAAATCCGTGGGCTTGAGGATGACGCGAACGCCGTTCGCGAAGCGCCATTCGCGGGTTCCCAGCGCGCTGTCGCGCTGCTCCGCGACGACCGGAGCCGCCGGCAGCGTGCCGGGAACCAGCGCCGCCGCCGAAACCGTCTCGACATAGGGCGCGATCTCGGCCTGCTTGACCGCGGCAAAAAGCCCGAGCAGCGCCTCCGCGGAGGGCACCGCGGCCCGGTTCTTCTCCGGCGTATTGACCAGGATCACCGGCGCTCCGGCGGAGAGCCAGCCTTTCGCGACGGCATTGACATCTGGCAGGGAAACCCCCGGCAGGACGGCCTGGGTGCGGGCATAGTCGTAGGCGATTCCCGGGATCGCCTGGCCGGAAAGAAAGTGCTCGACGTACTCACCGGTGAAGGCGTACGATTCCGTCTTGTCGCGCTCGGCATAGGCCTGCTCCAGACCGCGCAGGTATTCCCGCTTGGCGCGGTCCAGCTCCGCGACGGTAAAGCCGTGCCGGCCGGCGCGTTCCAGCTCGGTGAGCGCCGCCTCGAGCCCGCGGCGCACCCCGCTGTCCGGTACCGCGGCGCCGAAGCTGAAGACCTCGGCCGTGCGGACCAGCTCGCCCCGCCCGGCCCCGGCCCCCAGGAAGGGCGGATTGGCTTTGC
The DNA here is from genome assembly GCA_036007005.1 of Gemmatimonadales bacterium. GTDB lineage: Bacteria > Gemmatimonadota > Gemmatimonadetes > Gemmatimonadales > GWC2-71-9 > JABFSM01. The sequence goes on along the minus strand of DASYPD010000438.1, from coordinate 993 downwards.
GGGTGAGCTCGTAGAGCCGCTCGTTGACGATCCCGGCCGCCAGCTGCTCGAGCAGATCGCGGCGCCAGGCGCTGGTGCTGCCGTGCTCCCCGCTCGGACGCAGCAGGAAGACCGAGACGCTCGTGCTGGTGGCTTCCGGATCGCTCGCGACGAATACTTCCGGCGCGGCGTGGGGCGGCACCGTGACCAGCTCCCGGGGCAGCGGGTTAGGCAAGGCCGGAATGGCGCTGAAGTGCTCCCGGATCAGGCTCTCGATCCCCTTGGGATCGAAATCCCCCACCGCCACCACGGCCATTAAGTCGGGCCGGTACCAGGTGGAGTAGAAGCGCCGGATCGCGTCGGGCGGACACTGGGTGATGCATTCCCGGGTTCCGATCGGCAGCCGTTCGGCGTAGCGCGAGCCGCGAAAGATCACCGGCAGCTCCTGGTCCAACATGCGCTGCTCCGCCCCGCGACCCAGCCGCCACTCTTCCAGCACCACGCCGCGCTCTTTGCGGATCTCGCTCGTGTCGAAGCTGACGCCGTGCGCCCAGTCCTCCAGGATCTGGAACGCCTTGCGCACCAGGTGCGCGCTGTCGGTCGGGACCTGGAGCTGGTACACGGTCTCGTCGAAGGAGGTGCCCGCGTTGAGGTCGGCCCCGAAACGCATCCCGATCGACTCGATGTAATTCACCAGCTCCTGCTTGGCGAAGTGCGTGGTGCCGTTGAACGCCATGTGCTCGACGAAATGGGCCAGACCGCGCTGGTCGGGATCTTCCAGAATCGAGCCGGCATTGACCACCAGCCGGAGTTCGGCGCGCTGGGCGGGGCGGTGGTTGACCCGGATGTAGTAACGGAGCCCGTTCGGCAGCCTCCCAATCGTCACCGCCGGATCGGTTGGCAGCAGCGAATCGGGTGACGCCTGCGCCGCGACGGGACGCGCCGCCAGCAGCCATAACGCGAGCAATCGGAAAACCAATCCCATTGAGTACCTTTTCCGGTCAGCGTCAGCCG
>DASYPD010000437.1:0-11306 GCA_036007005.1 Gemmatimonadales bacterium | reverse complement strand
TGGCTCAGGCCCGGCAGTCGCAGGCGGGCGTGGATGAGGCCCGCGGTATGCTGGACCGCGCCAGGAAGAGTTTCGACGAGACCGCGGTCCGCGCGGAGTTGAGCGGCCGGGTAGGCAAAACGGTGCTCGAGCTGGGAGCGCGGGTGCGGGGCCCGGAAGACGTGCTCACCACGATCGACGTGCTGGACCCGATCTACGTCACCTTCCGCCCCTCGGGTCAGCAGCTGCTGGCGTGGCGGCGCGATCCCGGGAGCAACAAGCTGATCCAGCCCGGCGGCGGGCTCAGCGTGCAGGTGGTGTTGCCCGACGGCCGCCCAGCGCCGATGACGGGGCGGATCGGCTTCGTCGATCCGGTGCTGGATCCCGCCACGGGCACCCAGGCCTTCCGGGCCCAGTTTGCTAACCCGCAGCGCCTGCTGCTGCCCGGGCAGTTCGTGCGGGTACGGCTGGTCGGCTTCACCCGCGACAGCGCCATCTTGGTGCCCCAGCGGGCGGTGCTCCAGGCGATGGGACGCCAGACCGTCATGGTCGTGGCGGCGGGGGATACCGTCCGTCCCCGCGAGGTTGCGGCGACCGCCTGGGCCGGCGACCAGTGGGTGATCGAGCAAGGCCTCAACCCCGGTGATCGAGTCATCGTCGATGGCGTCCAGAAGGCTTTCCCGGGAATGAAAGTGCGGCCCGTGCCCGCCGGCGAGAACGGGAGCGCCGCGCCCGGAAAGGGCCCGGCTCCAGCCGGAGGTCACAAGCCGTGAGCGAGCGACCTGCAGGGAAGGAAGGGGTCCGCTACCTCTTCATTCGCCGGCCGGTGCTGGCCGGGGTGATCTCGATCGTGATCACGCTGCTCGGCGCCTTTGCCTTGCTCAGGCTCCCGATCAGCCGCTATCCCCAGATCACTCCGCCGTCCGTCACCATCACGGCGATCTATCCTGGCGCCACCTCGGAAGTCGTAGCTCAGGCGGTCGCCGCGCCGATCGAGCAGCAGCTCTCCGGGCTCGATGGGCTGCTCTACTACCAATCGGCGAATTCGAACTCCGGCGCGACGACGATTTCGGCGTTCTTCGACATTTCCCGCAATGAGGACCTCGCCGCGGTGGAGGTGCAGAACGCCGTCAAGCTCGCCGAGCCGCAGCTCCCCGAAGAAGTCCGGCGCAACGGGATCGTCATTCAGAAGGCCAATTCCAATATTCTGCTGGTGGCAGCGCTGACCTCCGACGATCCACGCTACGATGCTGCCTACCTGTCCAATTACGCAAAGCTCAATATCGAGGACGAGCTGAAGCGGCTACCGGGGATCGGCAACGCCCAGATCTTCGGGGGACAGGAGTTCTCCATGCTGCTTTCTCTCGATCCCGAGAAGATGGCGCAGCTCGGCATCACGGTAGACGATGTAGCCCGCGCGGTGCGCGAGCAGAACGCCACCAATCCCGCGGGCCGGATCGGGCGGGAGCCCGCGCCACCGGGGACGCAGCTCACCTTGCCAGTCACCACGACTGGCCGGCTCACCACCCCTGAAGAGTTCGGCAACATCATCGTGCGGGCCCGCCCCGATGGCTCGCTGGTCCACGTGAGTGACCTGGCCCAGGTACGGCTCGGCTCGCTGAGCTACGACGCCGTCGGGCGGCTCAACGGCCAGCCGACGACGTTCCTCATCGCCTACGCGCGGCCCGGCGCCAACAACCTCGATGCGCGGGACGCCGTGGTCCACCGGATGGACGAGCTGCAGAAGGGATTCCCCCAGGGCATCAAATGGGTGCTTCCCTTCGATACCACGCCGTTCATTCGCGCGTCGGCCAAAGAGGTCGTCAAGACACTGATCGAGGCGATGCTGCTGGTCACCCTGGTGGTCTTCCTCTTCCTGGAGAGCTGGCGGGCGACGCTCATCCCCGTCCTCGCGGTGCCTGTCAGCATCATCGGCACCTTTCTCGGGCTCCAGCTCCTGGGCTTCACCATCAACACGCTCACGCTGTTCGGCCTGGTGCTCGCGATCGGGATCGTGGTGGACGACGCGATCGTGGTGATCGAGAACGTCGAACGGATCATGGAAGAGGAACAGCTGCCCCCGCGCCTCGCCGCCGACAAGGCGATCCGGCAGGTCGCCGGGGCGCTGGTCGCGATCGTGCTGTCACTCTGTGCCGTGTTCGTGCCGGTGGCGTTCCTGAGCGGCATCACCGGCGCCATGTACAAGGAATTCGCGCTCACCATCGTGATCGCGGTGGTGATCTCTGGGATCGTCGCGCTGACACTCACGCCCGCCCTCTGCGCCGGTCTGCTCAGGCATTCGACCGCGGAAACCACCAACCGGTTCTTCCAGTGGTTCAATCGCACCTTCGAGCGGGTACGCGGGCGCTATCTTCGCGGCGCCGGCGGGATCATCGGCCGGCCGCGGGCGGGGTTCGCCGCCTTCGTCGTCATGGTGGGACTCGCCGTTCTGCTGCTCCGCAAGGTGCCGGGCGCCTTCATTCCGATCGAGGACAAGGGCTTCTTCGTGGTCTCGATCAACCTGCCGGACGCCGCGTCGCGGCAGCGCACCGAAGCGGTGGTCGAGCGGATCGAAAAGATGATTCTCGCCGATCCTTCGGTCGCGCGCACGGTCTCCATGGAAGGGCTCGATCTGCTCACCTTTTCCACGCAAAGCAACAGTGCGACGATGTTCGTCGGCCTGAAGCCCTGGGACGAACGGACCAAGCAGAGCCAGAGCGTCGATGCGATCGTGCAGCGGCTCGGCTTCCAGCTCTTCCAGATGAAGGAAGCCTTCTCCTTCGCCTTCAACTTCCCGGAGATCCCCGGGCTTGGCCGCACCGCGGGGCTGGAAATCAATCCGCAGGCGCGCGCCGGGCAGGACTACCGCACTTTTGCGGGACAGGTCCAGGCGCTGGTCCAGGACATCAACCAGCTGCCCGTGGTGCAGGGCGCGCAGTCGCAGATCCGGGCCAACGTGCCGCAGCTTTTCGTCAAAGTGGATGAGGAAGCGGCCCACGCGCGCGGAGTCTCTACCGCGCAGATTTTCTCCACCCTACAGGCGATGCTCGGCAGTCTCTATATCAACGACTTCAACCTCTACGGCCGCACCTACCGGGTGCAGGCCGAAGCCCAGACGGAATTCCGCCAGCGGCCGGAGGACATCGGGCGCTTCTACGTTCGCAATGATAAGGGCGACATGATTCCGCTCTCCGCTCTGGTGACCACGGAGATGCGGGGCGGCCCGGCAGTCCTCTCCCGCTTCAACGGCTTTCCCTCGGCGCTGCTCACTGCCAACCCCGCTCCCGGGCGCAGCTCGGGCGAGGTGATCCAGGCGGTGGAAAAGCTGATCGCCGACAAGTACGCCGCGCAGGGTATCGGCTATGCCTACAGCGGGCAGAGCTACCAGGAGCGGACCGCCGGAGGCGGTGGCGGTCTGGTGATCGGACTCGGGCTGATCATGGTGTTCCTGGTCCTCGCCGCGCAATACGAGAGCTGGGTGATTCCGTTCGCGGTCCTGCTCGGGATTCCCTTCGGTGTTTTCGGCGCGCTCCTCGGGGCCTGGCTCCGCGGCATGCCCAACGATGTCTACTTCCAGGTCGGGATGATCGCGGTCATGGGGCTCGCCGCTAAGAACGCGATCCTGATCGTCGAATTCGCCAACGAGCTGCACGCGCAGGGTAAGCCGATCCGGGAGGCTGCGCTCGAGGCAGCGCGCCAGCGGCTGCGGCCGATCCTGATGACTTCGTTCGCGTTCATTCTGGGTGTCTCACCGCTGCTGATCGCCAGCGGCGCGGGTGCCGCGAGCCGGCATTCGATCGGGACCGGCGTCTTCGCGGGCATGCTGACAGCGACCCTGGTGGGCATTTTCTTCATCCCGCTCTTCTTCTCGGTAATCCGCCGGCTCGCCGACCGCGGGCTCGCCCGGAGGGGCCGGACCCTCCCGGCACCGGTACCGGCTTCGCCGGAGGTCGAATGATGCCCCGGGTTGGGGTTCGCGCGCTGGCGCTGCTGACGCTGAGCGGCTGCGCCGTCGGACCATCCACCCGGGTTAGCCCGCCTCCCGCCCGGGCCCAGCGCTCCCCCGACAGCCTGACCTCACCCGAGGCGGCGCGCTTCCTCGATTCGCTCACCCAGGTGCGCGAGCGGGACACCGGAACGGTGCGGGTGCTACCGCCACGTCCCTTGAGTCTGGATTCCACGAGCGATCAGCCCTGGCTCGAGGTGCTCAAGGACCCGCAGGTCGTCGCGCTGGTGCAGACGGCCATGGCGAACAATCGGGACCTCCAGGTCGCGGTGGCCCGCGTGCGGGAGTACCGGGCTCTGCTTGGCGTGGCGCGGGGCGACCTCTTCCCGCAGCTCACGCTTAATGGAGTAGCAAGCGAGCAACAGAGCGTGTTCGGCTCGTTCCCGGTGCAGAACTTCAACGTCGTGCGGGCCACCGCGGACCTCGCCTGGGAGCTCGATTTCTGGGGCAGGCTCCGGCGGCAGACCCAGGCGGCAGCGCTCGATCTGCACGGCAGGGAGGAAGAGGAGCGCGCCGCCGTCGTGTCGCTGGTGAGCGATGTGGTCTCTGGCTATCTCCAGCTGCGCGAGCTGGATCAATCGCTGGCGATCTCGGAGCAAACGCTGGAATCGCGCCGGGCCACGCTCGCGCTCGCGCGGCGACGTTTCAATGAAGGCGTCATCTCGGAGCTCGACGTGCGGCAATTCGAGGCCGAGGTCGCGGCACCCGCGGCCCGGGTGGCCGATTTTGCCAGGCAGCGCGCCGAGAAGGAACATCAGCTCAACGTCCTGCTCGGCCAGGCGCCGGGACCCATCGCGCGAGGCCAAGCGCTCGAAACGGTGGTGCAGGCGGTGGTGGTGCCCGATTCGATTCCCGCGGCGCTGCTGCTCAGGCGTCCCGATGTGAAGCGAGCCGAGCGGGATGCGCAGGCAGCCACCGCGCGGATCGGTCTCGCGCTGGGCAATCGCCTGCCGAAGGTGATGATCGTGGGCCAGTACGGCCGGCAGGACCAGACGTTGCACGATCTCTTCGACAAGGACAACGAGATCTACACCGCGCAGGTCGGGGTCTCGATTCCGCTCTTCACCGGGGGCAAGTTGCTCGACCAGCAGCGCGCGGCTCGGGCCCGGGCCGAGCAGGCGAGAGCGCGCTACGAGCAGACGGTGCTCACGGCGTTGGGGGAAGCCGATGACGCGATCGTTGCACTCAAGCTCGGACGCGACCAGCTCACCGCGCAGCAGACCCAGGTGCAGGCGCTCGCGCGGGCTTACGCGCTGGCGGGCCAGCGCTACCAGAACGGCGTGTCGAGCTACCTCGAGGTGCTGGATTCCCAGCGATCCCTCTTCAATGCCCAGCTCGCGCTGGTGACGCAGGAACGGCAGTATCTCGGCGCCACCGTCCGCTTGTACAAGGCGCTGGGGGGAAGCTGGAAATGAGTTGTAGTGAGTAGGGAGTAGTGAGTAGGGAGTAGGGAGTAGGGAGTGGTGAGTAGTGAGTGGTGAGTAGTGAGTAGTGAGTAGTGCAGCGTTTCTCTTGCGCTGATCTGCTGGGGACGTATCCTTACACTCTTTCCCAATAGCCGGTGGCAGCTCTGACGCTCTGAGCCCGCTGGTTCCGCTGTTTCGACACGAGATTGCCGGGAGACTGCGCGTGATCGGGCAGCATACCATCGGTGTCACGGTCAACGGGGTCGCGCAGGAGCGCTCGGTGGAGCCCCGGCTCCTGCTGAGCGATTTCCTGCGTCACGAGCTCGGGCTCACCGGCACGCACGTGGGCTGCGAGCACGGCGTGTGTGGCGCCTGTACCGTACTCCTCGATGGCGAGGCGGTGCGCTCTTGCCTGATCTTTGCGGTCCAGGCGGCCGGCCACGAGATCACGACGGTCGAAGCGCTGAGCGATGGCGGCGAGCTGCATCCCCTGCAGCAGGCCTTTCACGAGGCCCATGCGCTGCAGTGCGGCTTCTGCACTCCGGGCTTCCTGCTGTCGCTGCTGCCGTATCTGCGAGAACATCCCCATCCCAGCGAGGCGGAAATCCGCGTGGCGCTCTCGGGGAATCTGTGTCGCTGCACGGGGTACGCGAATATCGTCGCTGCGGTACAGCGCTATGCGGCACAGCAGGGGGTTGGGAGTAGGGAATCGGGAGTAGAGAGGTGAAAACGAGTCGGTATTTCGGAGCGAGCGTTCCCCGGCTGGAGGACGCGCGGTTGCTCACCGGGCGCGCGCTCTTCGTCGACGATGTCCAGCTCCCGGCCATGTTGCATGCCGCCTTTTTGCGGAGCGACGAAGCGCACGCCAGACTCAACGGCATCGACGTCGCCGCCGCGCGCAAGCGTCCCGGGGTGATCGCGGTGTTCACCGCGCACGACCTGGGTGACTACTGGAAACCCGGCCCCCTGCTGGTCCCCCCGCCGCCGATCGAGGGTCTCGTCTTCAACACCGCGACCCAGGTTCCGCTTGCACGGGACAAGATCCGTCATGCCGGCGAGCCGCTCGCGCTGGTGATCGCCGAGAGCCGTTATCTCGCCGAAGACGCGCTGGAAGACATCGCCGTCGACCTGGTTCCCCTGCCTGCGGTCACCGACCTAGAGGCCGCGCTGGCCGAGGGATCGGCGTTGGTGCACGAACAATTCGGCAGCAACCTCGCTGCCCACGTCCACCAATCCACGGGCGACTACGCTGCGGCGCGCGCGACGGCGCACCTCGTGCTGGCGCGCCGCTTTCACTATGATCGCGGAGCCGCCGCCGCGCTCGAGAATCGCGGAGTCGTGGCCCAGTGGGACCCGCGCGCCGAGGAGCTCACCGTGTGGGACACGACGCAAGCCCCCATTCCGATCCGCAACGGGCTCGCGGCGATGCTGGGGCTGCGCGAGTCCCAAGTCCGAGTGATCGCGCCGTTCATCGGCGGAGGCTTCGGCCCCAAGATCATGATGTATTATCCCGAAGAAGTGCTGCTGCCCTGGGCCGCGATGCGGCTCGGGCGGCCCGTCAAGTGGATCGAGGACCGGCGGGAGAATTTCTACGCCACCACGCAGGAGCGGGCGCAGATTCACGACGCCGAGCTCGCCGTCACGAAGGACGGCAGCATCCTGGGCGTGCGCGACAGATTTCTGCACGATACCGGGGCCTACGATCCCTATGGGCTCACCGTGCCGATCAACAGCCAGTGCACGCTGCTCGGCCCCTATGTGGTGCCCAGCTACGATAGCGAGTTCACCGCGGTCTTCACCAACAAGCCTATCGTGACGCCGGTGCGCGGCGCGGGACGCCAGCACGGCGTCTTCGTGATGGAGCGGCTGCTCGATTTCGCCGCGCGAGAGCTCGGTATCGACCGGGTGGAGATCCGCCGCCGCAACTACATCCAGCCCGAGGCGTTTCCCTACGATCACAGGATCCTGTTTCAGGACTTCCGCCCGCTGGTATACGACAGCGGCAATTATCCCGCCGCGCTGGCGAAAGCGGCGGAACTGATCGGCTACGAGAGTTTCGTGCGGGAGAAACAGCCCAGGCTCCGGCGGGAAGGAAAGCATACCGGGTTAGGCATTGTGTCCTATATCGAAGGGACCGGCATCGGCCCGTACGAGGGAGCGCGGGTGACCGTCGAGCCCAGCGGATCGGTGCGAGTGGCGACCGGGGTGGGCACCCAGGGGCAGGGTCACTTTACCACGTTCGCGCAAATCGTGGCCGAGGTGCTCGGCGTGGAGCTCGAGCAGGTGCAGGTGAGCACGGGGGACACGCGAGAATTCGGCTGGGGCACCGGGACCTTCGCGAGCCGCGGCGCGGTGGTGGCGGGCAGCGCGTGCTACGCCGCGGCGCTCAAGGTGCGCGAGAAGATTCTCTCGCTGGGGGCGGCGCTGCTCGGCGTGAGCGCCGGCGAGCTCGTCGTCACCGAGGGGAGCGTGCGCGTGCGTGAGGTGCCGGACCGGGGCATTTCGCTCGGCGAGCTCGCGCGCAAGGCGAATCCGCTCCGTGGCGCTGTCACACCCGGCACCGAGCCCGGCCTCGAGGCCACCGCGTACTTCGGCCCCGACCGCGGCAACGCGGCGAGCGGGGTGCATGCGATGCTGGTCGAGGTGGATCCGGAGACCGCGGCGGTCGTGATCAAGCGCTACGTCGTGGTGCATGACTGCGGCACCGTGATCAATCCGATGGTGGTGGAAGCGCAGGTACAGGGCGGCGTGGCGCACGGCATCGGCAACGCGTTTTACGAGCAGCTCATTTTCGATGCCAACGGCCAGCTCCTCAACGCGTCGTTCATGGATTACCTCTTGCCCACCGCGCTCGACGTGCCCACGGTGGAACTGGCCCATATCGAAACGCCCTCCCCGCTCAATCCGCTGGGGACCAAGGGTGTGGGCGAGGCGGGAGCGATCCCCACCGGGGCGGCGTTTGCCCAGGCGGTCGAAGATGCGCTCGCCGATACTGGCATCGAGATCAGCGAGATCCCCCTCAGCCCCAATCGGTTGTTCGAGCTGCTCGCGGCGGCGCGAGGAGCGGCATGATCGTCGAGGGAATCTATCCGCTGCCCGGCACGCCGGCCGTCATCTGGGATCTGCTGATGGATCCCGAGGTGCTCGCCAAGGCGATGCCGGGGACCAAGGAGCTGGTGCGCGCCGCTCCCGACCGGTACGAAGGAGTGATGCGGGTGGGGATCGGACCGATCACGGCCGCCGAGTTCGCGCTGACCATCACGCTCCTCGAGCTGCAGCCCCCGCTGAGCTATTCGATGCAGATCGAGGGCGCGGGCCGTTTCGGTTTTACGCGCGGGACGGCAAAGGTCGAGCTCGCGCCCAATGGCGCCGGCACCGTGATGCATTACAGCGCGGACCTGCAGGTGGGTGGCAAGATCGCCGCGGTCGGGCAGCGCTTGCTCGACTCGGTGAGCAAGCTGCTGACGCGCCAGGGCCTCGAGGCGCTGAATCGCGAACTCACCGCGCGCCTGGGGGGCGAGCCGGCGTGAAGCCCGCGAGCTTCGAATACCATCGGCCCAGCTCGCTGGACGAGGCGCTCGCGCTCCTCGCCGAGCACGAAGAAGCCAAGCCGCTTGCCGGCGGGCAGAGCCTGATCCCCGCAATGAATTTTCGCTTGGCGGCTCCCGGGGCGCTGGTGGACCTGAACGAGCTTCCCGAACTCGGCGGGGTGGTGAGTTCCGCGGACGGCGGCCTCCGGCTCGGGGCGATGACGCGGCACTCGGTGCTGGAGCGAAGCACGGAAGTCGCCGCGCGCGCACCCTTGCTCCACGAAACGATGCCGTTCATCGCGCATCCGCAGATCCGCAATCGCGGCACGCTCGGCGGCAGCCTGGCCCACGCGGATCCCGCGGCAGAGCTGCCCGCGGTGATGCTGGTGCTGGGGGCCAGCTTCGTGCTGCGGAGCGCGCGGGGGGAGCGGCGGCTTCCCGCCGAGCAGTTCTTCACGGGGCTGTTCAGCACCGCGCTCGAGCCGGGCGAGCTGCTCATCGGCGTCGAGCTTCCGGCCTCACCGCCGCGCTCGGGGTGGGCGTTCGAGGAAATGGCGCGACGGTACGGGGACTTTGCGTTGGTCGGGGTGGCGGCGCAGCTCAGCCTCGACGCACGGGGGCAGGTAAGCAGGGCGCGCATCGGGTTGCTGAGTGTGGGAGAAGGGCCGGTGCTCGCCGCCAAGGCGATGGCCCTGCTCGAGGGGCAGCAACCGGCGGAGGCCGCGCTTCGCGCCGCCGCCGAGCTCGCCGCCACCCGGGACATTGACCCGCCGGCGGACATTCATGCCTCCGCCGACTACCGGCGCCAGCTGACGCGGGTCCTGACCGGGCGTGCGCTCAAGCGGGCCGCCAAGGTTGCGTTGCAGTAACTTACGGTCACCCCCTTCCTATAGAGGCATATGACAGCCCGACTGCTGCGCGGTGCCGTTGTGGGAGTATGTCTCGCGGTGTTCAGCTCTGCGGCCTCTGCACAGTCCGCCTCCGGGGCCCGCGCGCACGGAGCCGACGTTGGCGTGGCATTCCGGTTCGGGACTCCCGGCTTCGGGTTCGAAGTTTCCAAGTGGCTCGTCAATCACCTTGGCGCTCGGGTCGGGGTGAATTTTTTCTCCAAGACCCTGAGCGACCACAAGCAGACCGACATCACCTTCGATGCCACGATCAAGCTCCAGGCGGTGACGGCGCTGCTGGATCTCTATCCCAGCTCGCGCGGGGCGTTTCACCTGACGGCGGGCCTGATGACGAACCCGGTCAAAGCAACCGGAACCGGCAAGCCAACCGGTGGGACGTTCGAGATCAATCATCACACCTACCAGTCGAGCGAAGTGGGCACCCTGACCGGGACGGGGAAGTTCTCCAGTGCGCTGCCCTACCTGGGCCTTGGCTTCGGGACGGCAGCCCGGGGCGGCCGAATCGCCTTCCTGTTCGATCTCGGCGTAGCCTTTGGGAAACCCAAGATCTCATTGAATTCCGTGGGAGGGACTAAGTCGAACGACCCCGGGCTGCAGAGCGATCTCGACGCCCAGATCGCCAGCACTCAGGATGACTTGAACAAGATCCCGGGGTATCCGGTGCTGGCCTTCGGGCTCATGGTCAAGTTCTGATTTGCCGGAGCATGCCTATCTGATGCGACCCGCCCACCCACCCGGGAGCGGCGAGGAGGGAGAGGCGTGAATGCGGACCTATGATCTCTCGCAGCCGCTCAACCAGGAGGTTTCCTTCTGGCCGTACTACCCGCCCTTCGAGGTGAAGTACATCAAGCGGAAAGCGGAGCACGGTGTGAACGCGCAGTACATCCAGACCTCGAACCACATGGGGACACACCTCGACGCCCCGCGCCACTTCGTCACGGCGGGCCGCACCATCGACGAGATCCCGATGGAGTGGCTGTGCGGTCCCGGCGTGATCGTGGATCTCCGGGACGAGATGGGCGAGCTGGCGGTCTATACGCCGCAGATGATCGAGAAGCGGGTCAAGGTAAAGAATGGGGACCTGCTGATCCTCCATACCGGCTGGCACCGGCACTCGCAGTTCGGGGCCGAGCCCGACGAGGAGCGCTACATCCATATGCACCCTGGTGCGCACCCCGACATGGTGCCGTGGTTGCTCAAGAAGAAGATTCATATCTGGGGCGTGGACTGCGTCTCCACCGATCATCCAATGAACCTCCCGATCGGGCGGTTCCTGGGTAAGGGAATGCACAATCATTGCGAGCGGGTTAGGGCCAAGGCGGAGGAGAAGTTCGGCGGAGCGAAAGGCGTGGCGAAGATGTTTCCGGACTCCGCCTACCAGCTGACCCACAACGCGCTCTTCCCGAAAGACTGCATGCACATCGAGAACGTGGGCGGTGAAGTGGACGCGCCGGAGCTGCAGAATCAGCGCTGTGTC
>DASYPD010000436.1:0-6381 GCA_036007005.1 Gemmatimonadales bacterium | reverse complement strand
ATACTTCCGTCCATACATGGACTTTTCTCCCCACACGCCATAGCGCTCCGCCACCGCATGATCGCGGTCCGCGAGCAGCGGAAACGGCAGCTGGAATTTGCGCTTGAATTTCTGATGCGAGGGCACGTCGTCGGGCGAGACGCCCAGCACGACCGCGCCGGTCCGCTGGACGGCGGTCCAGTTGTCCCGAAACTCACAAGCCTCCACGGTACAGCCGCTGGTGTCATCCTTGGGATAGAAGTACAGCACAACCTGTTTCCCGTGGAGGCCGGCGAGACTGATCAGCTCACCCGCGTCCGACTCGAGGCTGAACGCGGGAGCCTTGCTGCCAAGCGTTAAGGTCATTTTAGGGTGAGCGGTGAACGGTGAGCGGTGAGCGGGAGCCAATAGCTAAGGTAACGAGAAGACCTGCAAGATACCGGGCTCTCCGTCGCCCCCGGTCGCGACCGCCACGAATTGGCGACCCGTGCGGGTGCGGTAGGTCATCGGCACCGAGTAGCCGAACGCACCGAGCTCCGCGCTCCAGAGCAGGCGGCCCGTTGCGGCATCGAAGGCCTGGAGCGCTGAGCCGCCGCCGGTCACGAAGACGAGCCCACCGGCGGTGACGATGGGTCCCGGCGAGCCCACGACTCCCATCGGTGGCAAGTTGAGCCCCTTGAAAAGCGGATGCTGGCGGATCCGGGGCCAGTCGCCCACCGTGACCTGCCAGCGCTGCGTGCCACTGGCCAGATCGATCGCGGTGAGAGTGCCATAGGGAGGCTTGAGGATCGGCACGCTGCCGCCGGTTTCGGGCTCCGCCTGATCGCCGGCCGAGCTCGTCAATCCTAGCGACGCGCCCGGAACGAACGCGTATTCGGCATCGTTGCTCGCGGACGGTCTCGGGTGCGCAAGCTGGAGCAGCGCGGGAGAGTTGGTCGCCTTCACATAGAGGGTTCCGCTCAGCGGATCGAACGCGCCCCCACCCCAGCCCGCGCCGCCGATCACACCCGGCAGGGCAATGGTGCCCTGGAGAGAGGGCGGGGTGAACAACCCGCCCATCCGATAAAGCCGCACCGCCTCGAGCGCCATCGCCTTGAGCGCGGGGGTGTAATCCACCAAATCGGCTTCGGAGATGCCTTGCCGGCTGAAGGGTTTCGGCCAGGTCGGAACCGGCTGGGTGCGCGAGGCGCGCTCCCCTGGGACGTCGCTCGCCGGCACGGGGCGCTCCTCGATGGGCCAGAGCGGCTGTCCCGTCAGCCGGTCGAAGACGTAGAGGAACCCGGTTTTGCCAGGCTCCGCGACCAGCTCCTGGACGCGGCCGTTGCGCCACACGGTGGCGAGCAGGGGCGGCGCCGGCAGATCGTAGTCCCAGAGCCCGTGGTGCACGGTCTGGAAATGCCAGACGCGCCTGCCGGTGCGCGCATCGAGACACACCAGCGACTCGGCAAAAAGGTTGTCCCCCTTGCGGGCGCCGCCGTAGTAATCGTTACCCGGCGTGCTCACGGGCAGGAACACTAACCCGCGCGCGGTATCCACGGTGAAGGGCGCCCACACGTTGGTGTGGCCCACCCGCGCCCAGGCGCTGTCTTCCCAGGTCGCGTTGCCATATTCGCCCGGCGCCGGAATGGGCCGCCAGCTCCAGACGCGCCGGCCGGTCCGGACGTCGAACGCCTGCACGTCACCGGGAGGATCGCCCCGATAGGTGAGCCGATCGGCCACCCCATTGCCCAAGATCACCAGGTCGCGCCAGACCACCGGCGGCGAGGTGTTGGTGTAGTGCAGCCGGTTGACCGGACGACTCAGCTGCCGGGTGAGATCGACTTCGCCCGCCGTTCCAAACGATGCGATGGGTTTTCCGGTCGCGGCGTCCAGCGCGAGCAGGCGCCAGCGCGAGTTGAGGAAGATGCGCCGCTCCCGGGCGTCACTCCATGCCGCTACACCGCGATGCACGAATCCCATGCCGTTGGGCGGCTGGCCGGCCTGGTAGGCCTGGGGATCGAAGCGCCAGAGCTCTTTCCCCGACGCCGCGTCCAGCGCCACGACCTGGTTGTAGGGTGTCGAGAGGTACAGGGTATCGCCGAGCATCAGCGGAGTCGCTTCGAACAATCCGGGATGCGCACGTCGGCCGGAATCGGGATGCTCACCGGTTTGCCATTTCCAGGCGGGCTGCAGGAGCTGCACGTTGTCGCGGGTGATCCCCGCGAGGCTCGAATACTTCATCGCGCCGGGATCGCCTCCATAGACAGGCCACTCGCCCACGGCCGCGGGATTGCTGACCGGGTCGTAGCGGACCAGCGTGCCGTCCTTCAGCACGAAGCGGACCCGGCGCAACGCCGTGATATCCTCCGAGGGGTCACCCTCCACCGCGATGAGGTCCGCCGTGAATCCGGGGGCGAGCACACCGAGCCGGTCGCCCAGGCCAAGCGAGCGGGCATTGAGCGAGGTGGCGGAGACGATCGCGTCCATCGGGCGCTGGCCGCCTTCCTGTACCCGGCACACCAGGTCCTCCGCATTGCGGCCGTGCGAGCCGGCGACCGCGTCGGTGCCGAAAACGACCTTGAGTCCTGGCGTCGCGATGGCCTGCCTGAAAACCGCACGGGCGAGAGGGATCGCGCGCTCCATCGCGGCGAAGCCTTCGGCGTTGTAGTTGCCAATCCCTTCGTATTTGCTCCGGCTGTCATAGAGATAGTTCCGGAACACCAGCGAGCATTGCGGATCGAAGTAGGTCCCTCGCTCGGCCATCAGCTTGAGCACCTCCGGCGTCGCGAAGATCCCGTGCTCGATCTGGCTGCAGCCGGCGAGCGTCGCCGCGCGCATACTCTCGGCGCTGTGGGCGTGCACCACAGTCCGGAGGCCCTGGGCCTTCGCCTCCCCGCAGAGCGCCGCGAGCTGCTCATCGGAGAGCGTCTGCGCACCACCGTCGCGAATGCTCCGCGAGGCGAAGAGCTTGATCAGGTCGGCGCCGGCGGCCTTGCGCTCGCGGACCCGCGCGCGCAGCGAATCGAGGCTGAGCCGTGCGTCGCTGATCGGCTCGAGGGACGTCAGCATCCGCGGCCCGGCGAGCCTGCCGAGCGCGATGGCGTCGCGCAGCTCCTTGTCTTCCGCGCTGCCGACCTCCTGGGTAGTGGTGAATCCCGCCAGCAGCGTCGCGCGGGCATTGGCGACGATGGCGAGCGTGGCCTGGGCGGGAGTTTCTCCGTCGTTCGCGGTATGCAGGCGGCCGGCGGGATTGAAATGCCAGGCGAGGTGATCATGCACGTCGATCAATCCCGGCAGCACGGTCAAGGCACCGAGCTCATAGCTCGCGCGCTTCCCGGGAGCCGCGCGCTCGACCCGCACGATGCGCTTCCCCTGGATGGTCACCAGCGCGTTGCGCAGAATCCCTCCCTTGCCGTCGAGGAGCTTGGCCGCATGGATGGTGATCGGCCGGTCCTGGGCCGGGAGCGGCAGGGCGAGGAGTAAGCCGAGGAGAGCGAAGCGGGTCATGGGATTCCTCTGGAGCTTGCTTCGGCGCCTGCGGCGCCTCGCAATGACTAACGCGCCGGGAATTCTTTGCCCAGCTCCGCCGCCGTCCGGAGCGAAAGCGCGCAGAAGGTCAGCGTGGCGTTGGCGCAACCGCCTGACACGCAGGTGGGCGCACCCGCAACGAAGAGGTTCTCGTGATCGTGGCTTCGGCCCCAGGCATCGGTCACGCTGGTCGCGGGGTCGTTTCCCATGCGGCAGCCGCCGGCGGGATGGTCCTGAAAGCTATCGCTCCGGGTCGACAGCACTGCACCGCCTCCCGCCTTCGCCATGTCGGCAAAGAGGGCCCGGATGCGCTCCTCGCTCCAGGCGCGCGCCGCGGCCGACTCCGGGGCATCGCGAAAATCGAGGCGAGGCAGCGGGTCGCCCCACGGAGTGCGCGGCGAGCCAGCGAGGGTCAGGGCGCTCTCGCGATCGGGAATAACGTCGTAATAGGCCCTAACCCGCGCGGTGCCGGTCGCGGTGCGCCGGCGCCAATCCGCCAACAGCTCATCTCCCAGCAGCAGCCTTCCCTGGGCATCCGTGAGCCGGGGTTCCCGGCCGGCCGACGATTCCCAGACCCGCAAATCGTGACGCAGGTAGCGCTCCCCCCGCGGCACCCGCATGAATTTCTTGCTGACGAGGCTGTGCTGCCCGTTCATGCCGGGGTAAAGCCGGAGCGGCAAGCTCACGAACCCGCTCACGTTACGATGTCCGGTGAGATACTTCCCCACCAGACCCGAGCTGTTGGCTAACCCGGAAAGCAGCAACAGGTGGCTGCTCCAGACGTAGCCACCCGCCACCACGAAGGTCCTGGCGCGGAGCTCCAGCTCGGCGCCCCCGTCGCGGGCGAGCGCGGTGGCGTGAGAGATTCTCGCGCCGGACTCCGCTTTGACCAGGCGGCGCACCACCGTGCGGGGCAGCAGCTGAACGCGTCCCGCTTTGCGGAGCGCGTCCCAGGTAAAGTCGGGAGAATACTTGGCGCCGATCGGGCAGACCGGCGTGCAGGTGTCGTTGCGGCAGCAGGCCGGACGCCCGTGATAGGGCACCGAGTTCTTGGCGGACGGCTGGCTCCACATCGGAATACCCGCCTGGGTGACCCACTCGCGCAGCCGCAACAGATTATAGCTGAGCGGAATGGGCTCGAGCGGAAACGGCCGGCTGCGCGGGTCGAGCTCCGGGGGCCCCTGCTCTCCCGCCACGCCGAGCCGGACTTCCGCCTCCTGGTACCAGGGGTCCAGCTGGTCGTAGCTCAAGGGCCAGTCGGTCCCCACCTCATAGAGGGAGCGCAGCTGGAAGTCTTCCGGGCTGAAGCGCGGGGTGACGCCGCCCCAGTGCATCGCGAGCCCGCCCACCTGCATCGAGCGCGACTGAATCCCGGCGACCTCATAGCCCTCGAGGTGATCGTTGTGCCAGGGACTCTCGCCGTAGTCGAGAAAGCGCCGCCGCAGCGCGGCACGCTGGCCCAAACGGTCGCTTTCGTCACCCGCCTCCACGACTACGATCGTCGCGGCGCGCTCCTCCGCCAGCTTCTCGGCGACCATCGCCGCCGAAATGCCCGACCCGATGATGCAGACGTCGCTCTCGATGACGCGCGGCACCTCAGTGCTTCCTCGCGAGGGGAAGCGGCCGCTCCGCCGACGCGCCGAGCGGACGACAGCTTTGGGCGCCGATCCGCGCCTGATAGCAGAGATCGGCGGCGTCGGGTGAGCTATAGAAGAAAGCGAGCAGCCCCAGGCTCACGTGCGGGGCGCGGTCGATCGCGGGCAATTCGCCGAGCCGCTGTCCCTCCAGCGCTGCGCGCACCAGCGCCTGGCGTTCGGCAACTCCCACGCGATCGAAAGTGAGCTGATGGGCCTGCGCGGCGGCGGCGGCAAGCGCGCGCAGCTGATTCGACCAGCGCAACGCAGGACTGGGCCCGGTGACCCGGAGCTCCCCGGTTCCATAACCATGCACCAACTCAACGCCCTCGCGGTAGCCCGCGAGCCAGTGCTCGAACTCCGCGACGACCCGCTCCACCCCCTCACCCCCGAGCTCGGAAGGCAGCAAGGCGGCGCCGAGCGCACGCAGCAGACGCGGATCGAGGTCGGCCACCGCCGCGGCATGCAGCCGCCGCGCGAGAATGGGCAACGGAAGCAGGCCGGCGAGCGCGAGAACAAAGCGGCGGCGAGGGAGAGCCATGAGAGGGGAGAAGCTACGACGCGCGGACCGGCTTGCAAGCTGGACACCCTCCCAGCGTCCTTTCAGCGATCTCCTTTCCGGTTTCCGCGATGCGTGCTCGATGCCGTGCCCTCGGATTACTCCCGGTCCTTACGCTGTGGTGCCTGCTCGCGCCCTCGCTCGGGGCGGGCAAGCCGCATCCCAGCTTCGCGGGAACGTGGCGGCTCAATCCCCAGTTGAGCCGAAGTCCGGGCCAGCGCTACGGTGCGCGCCCTGGAGGACGTCCGGGCCGCGAGCCTCGGGGAGGGGTAGGGGGAGAGGCGGGCGGCGAATTCCCGCGCGAGACAATGGGCGGCGGCAGTCAGGGCCTGGGCGAGCTCTTGCGCCCGAAGGCGCGGCTGAGCATCACCCAGGCCGACACGCTGCTCACGGTGAGCGATGATGCCGGCTGGATTCGGGACCTGATCCCCAGCGGCCTGCCGATGCGCGAAGAACTGGGTCAGGGTGGTCCCGCAGAGGTCATGACGCGCTGGAAAGGCGACAAGCTCGTCGCCGAGCGTCGGCTCGATGAAGGCGGTACCTACAGCGAGAGCTATGAGCTCAACCGGAAGAGCGGCCGCCTGAGCGTGACGATCAGCTTCAAGACGCCGCGAATGCAGCGCGCGCTCAGCGGAATCCGGGTCTATGATAGGGAGTAGGGAGTAGGGAGTAGGGAGTAGGGGTTAGGGCAGCAGCTCCGCC
>DASYPD010000435.1:0-4445 GCA_036007005.1 Gemmatimonadales bacterium | reverse complement strand
TGGTGACGACCAACCTGTTCAGCGATCCGGTTTTCCGTGACGGCGCGTTCACCAGCAACGACGCCCAGGTGCGCCGCTACGCGCTCCAGAAAACCATGCGCTCCCTCGATCTCGCAGTCGAGCTGGGAGCCAGCACGTATGTCTTCTGGGGCGGGCGCGAAGGCGTGGAAACCAACGCCGGCAAGGATCCGCAGGAGGCCCTCAAGTGGTTTCGGGACGCGCTCGACTTCCTGTGCGGCTACGTGCGATTGCAGCAGTACGAGCTGCGCTTCGCGCTCGAGCCGAAACCCAACGAGCCCCGGGGCGATCTTTTTCTGCCCACCATCGGCCATATGCTCGCCTTCATTCACACACTCGAGCATCCCGACATGGTGGGCCTCAATCCCGAGGTGGCGCACGAGCAGATGGCGGGACTCGACGTCAGCCATGGAGTGGCCCAGGCGCTGGAGGCCGGCAAGCTGTTCCATATCGACCTGAACAGCCAGAAACCAGGACGCTTCGACCAGGATCTTCGGTTCGGCAGCGAGGATGTCAAAGGCGCGTTCTTTCTGGTGAAACTGCTCGAGGATGCCGGCTGGGTCGGGATGCGGCACTTCGACAGCCACGCCTACAGGACCGAAGATGAAGCCGGAGTGTGGGACTTCGCTGCGGCAAGCATGCGCACCTACCTGATCCTCAAGGACAAGGTGAGGCGCTTCAACGCCGATCCGGAGATTCAGGCGCTCCTGGCCGAGCTTCGCGCGCGAGGCAGCGCCCCCGGGCCGCGGATCCGCTTCGACGCGGACACCGCCCGTGCGATCCGGGAGGAGGCGTTCGAGCTCGGCGCCCTGCGGGCGCGCGGCTACGCCTACGAGCGGCTGGACCAGCTCACTCTGGAGCTGCTCCTCGGGGTGCGCTAGGTGCCGGAACCCCAGCTCCTGGGTCTCGATATCGGGACCAGTGGTGTCAAGGCTATTCTGCTCGCGCCTTCGGGCGCGGTGACGGCGGCCGCGAACGTACCGCTCTCGCTTTCGACTCCCCAGCCTGGCTGGGCGGAACAGGATCCGGACGCCTGGTGGAGCGCGACGGTCGCCGCGGTAACCAGGTTGCGGGAGCTGGCACCGGAGGCACGGGTCGGCGCGGTGGGGATCTCGGGACAGATGCACTCCTCCGTTTTTCTCGATCGGACTGGGAGAGTGATTCGTCCGGCGCTCCTCTGGTGCGACGGACGCACGACCGCACAATGCGCCGAGATCACCCGGCGGGCTGGGGGAGAGGAACGGCTGCGCAGCTGGGTGAGTAACCCGGCGCTCGAAGGATTCACGCTACCCAAGCTACTCTGGCTGCGGAGCAACGAACCGGAGGCGTTCGCTCAACTGGCGACGGTCCTGCTCGCCAAGGACTTCATCCGCTTTCGCCTGACCGGCACGCTGGCGACCGAGCCCTCCGACGCATCGGGCACTCTGCTGTTTGACCCCGCACGATGGCGCTGGAGCTCCGACATCCTGGACGCGGTGGGCCTGCCCCGCTCGCTGCTGCCCGACGTTGGCGGGTCGGCGGAGGTGCTGGGCCGGGTCACCGCGGCCGCCGCGGCGCGCAGCGGTCTCGCCGAGGGAACTCCGGTGGTGGGCGGCGGGGCGGACAACGCCTGCGGGGCCGCAGCGGTCGGCGCGCTCACGCCGGGTGAGGCGGTCGCCAGCTGGGGCACCTCCGGCACCCTGCTCGCTCCGACGGCGGAGCCGCTGGTGGATCCCTTGCTCCGGGCGCATACCTTCTGCCACGTGGTTCCCGGAACCTGGTATCTGATGGGCGTCGTGCTGTCGGCCGGAGGCGCCTTTGCCTGGTATCGCGAACACGTTGCGCGCGAGCTGGCGGGCCCGGATGCCGCTGCCCGTCTCAGCGAGGAAGCCGCGGCCATTCCGAGAGGAGCGGACGGAGTAACGTTTCTGCCCTATCTCCAGGGAGAGCGCACCCCGCATCGCGACAGCTCGGCGCGCGGCGCCCTGCTGGGCCTCAGTCTGGCGCACACGCGGGCGCACCTGACGCGAGCCGTGCTCGAGGGAATCTGTTTCGCGCTGCGAGATTCTCTCTCGATTCTTCAGGAGCTGGGCCTGACCCCGGCGCGCGTGCTGCTGACCGGCGGAGGCGCCCGGAGCGCGTTCCTCCGCCGGCTTCAGGCGGAGGTCTATGGACTGCCGGTGAGCACGGTCAATCACGAGGAAGGCCCGGCCTATGGAGCGGCGCTGTTGGCCGCGGTCGGCGCGGGCGTCTTCCCTGACCTGGCGACCGCGACGCGGAGTACCCTAACCCGGAGTGAGCCGCTGGAACCGGATCCCCGGGCTCAGGGCGACTACGGGCCGAGTTACGCCCGCTTCCGGGCCTCCTATGCTGCCGCCCATGCCGGGCGGGACGGCGCGGCATGAACCCTTTCCAGCGCATCCTCCGCACCCAGGAAGCCGGCCTCATCCTCGTCGTCGTGCTGCTCATTCTTGGCCTGAGTCTCCTCGCCGGCTCGCATGTCGATCGCCAGACCGGCGAGACCGTCAACAACTTCTGGAACTCCTTCACCCTGATCCAGACGGCCACCGATGCCAGCTTCTTCGCCATCATGGCGATCGGCGCAACGCTCACCATCATTTCCGGCGGGATCGATCTCTCGGTCGGCTCGATCTACGCCCTGTCGGGCGTCAGCATGGCCTTGTTGCTGCGTGCAGCGGCGCCGCCGGCGGGCGCAGAAACCGTGCTGCTCGCGCTCGTCGCCTGTGTCGGCGTGGGCCTGCTCTGCGGGCTGTGCAATGGGGTGCTGATCGTGGGACTCCGCGTCCATCCGTTCATCATCACCCTGGGGACCATGTGGATCTTGCGGGGGATCGCCTTCGTGGCGAGCAAGGCGGAAAGCATCCTGGTGCCTGCCTCCCTCACGCGGGTGGCGAAGGCACGGCTCGGCCTCGGGGGAGGCCTCTATCCCGTGCCGATGCTCGCGATGCTCGCGCTCACCGTGCTCGGCTCGCTCTACCTGAATCGGACGGCGATGGGCCGGAGGATCTTTGCATTCGGAGGCAACCTGGAGGCGAGCCGCTTTGCCGGCCTCTCGCTCCGCCGCATCCAGATCGGCGTCTTTGCGCTCTCCGGCCTGACCGCGGGGCTCGCCGCGTTCCTCGGCGGCAGCTTCTATGGCTCGACCTCCTCCGGCGACGCGCAGGGCTACGAGCTGTATGTGATCGCCTCGGCGGTCGTGGGCGGCGCCAGCCTGCTGGGCGGGAAAGGCAGCGCCGTCGGCGCACTGCTGGGGGCGCTGCTGATCGTGCTGATCCGGCAGTCGATCCGCACACTCCACTTCGACCAGAATTACGAATGGATCGTGGTCGGCTGTGCGATCATCATCGCCGTCGTGGTGGATCAGTGGAGCACTCGGCTGGCTGCGCGGCGGCTGCGGCCGCCGGAGAGACAGACCGTTCCATAACCCGCAGAACCGGAGAGAGGACAACGATGCACCTCGTGCGCAACCTCGCGACGCTCACCGGCGCCTGTCTGCTGGCTGCCGCATGCGGCCGCGCCCCCGTCGGCAAGGGCAAGTTCACCATCGCCATGATCGCCAAGAGCTCGACCAATCCGGTGTTCCTCGCCGCGCGCACCGGGGCCGAGGCGGCGGCCAAGCAGCTCTCCGATTCTCTGAAGCTGCCGATCGAGGTGGTCTGGCTCACCCCGCCCCAGGAAGACGGCCAGATTCAGGCGCAGCGAATCCAGCAGGCGGTGAACGATGGTGCCGACGCGATCCTGATTTCCTGCTCCGACGCGGGCAAAGTCACCGGCGCGATCAATGACGCGGTGGCTCGTGGCGTGCCGGTCATGACGTTCGACAGCGACGCCCCACAGTCCAAGCGCTTTGGGTACTATGGGGTGGACGATGGGAAGACGGGCCGGCTCGTCATGGCCGAGCTGGCCACGCTGCTGAACGGGAAAGGGAAAGTGGCCATTCTCGCGGGCAACCAGAACGCGCCGAATCTGCAGCACCGGGTGCAGGGCGCCAAGGAAGAAGCGGCGAAGTATCCCGGCATCCACATCCTGGGCGTCTTCAATCACGTGGAAACCCCTCAGGACGCGGCCGCCGAGGTGATTCGCGTCAACAATGCGTATCCGGACCTGCAAGGCTGGGCGATGGTCGGCGGCTGGCCGCTCTTCACCCAGACGTTGCTCAGCGACCTCGACCCCGCTCGAATCAAGGTGGCGGCGGTGGACGCGCTTCCGGCGCAGCTCGCCTATGTGGACAAGGGAGTGGTCCCGGTCCTGTTGGCGCAATCGGTCTACCAATGGGGCTACGTCGGCGTGAGTACCATCGTGGAGAAGGTGTATCTCAAGAAAGAGGTGCCCCAGGTGATCCCGATGGAGCTCGTCCGCGTAACGCGCGAGAATCTGGGAGCCTGGGCCCGGCAACTGGTGGCATGGGGGTTTACCGACGTGCCCGC
>DASYPD010000434.1:0-10249 GCA_036007005.1 Gemmatimonadales bacterium | reverse complement strand
AGACGTTGCAGAACAAATGGATAGGTGATCGATCCGGAGGAGTCACGGACAATTCGGTTTCGGCAGCACCCGGATCAGGCAATTGTCCGTGCATAGATAGAACAGAGGGTGTTGCGCGATTCCTACAGGGGCGAGCGGGCTAGCGGCGAAGCAGCAGGGAAACCCCGGCCAGCAGTGACAGGGTGCGGCTGCGGATCGGGGCACCGCCGGGTTCGCCGTTGAGATTGCCGAGTCCCAGGTCGTAGCGCGCGGAAAGGAGCAGAACGCCAACGCGAAGATCCCCGCCGGCGACGAAGCTGACATCGCCGGTCTTGTTGAGGAACACGTCGTGGCAGGCGAGCACCCGGTGGGAGACCGGTTGGGTCACCTCCACGGTGCAGGTGGTGCGGATCGCCAGCGCGGGTCCCGCGAACAGGTGGGGATGCAGCTGGTCGCCGCCGACGGGCAGCGCGTACTTGAGCAGCAAGGGGATCTCGAGGTAGTGCATCTCGAGGTTGCTGCTGCCCTCCGAGGTGCTGCCCTTGACCCCCTTGATCGACAAGAAGAGCTCCGGGGCGAAGGCCACCCGCGGGCGAAAATAGAGGTCGGCCCCTAACCCGCCAATCGGACCGACTCGCATCGAGCGGGTGCCGAAGTCCTCGGCTCCTTGTCCGCCGACGGTGCCGAGATTGACTCCGCCCAACAGGGTGAGCCGGCGCTCGTACTGGGCACTGCCGACGGCGGGGATCAGCACGAGCGCGAGCGCCGCCAGCCCTCCCCTGATTCCTGCCATCGGGCCGCTCCCTCCCTCAGAGAATGTATTTGCGGAGGTCATCGTCGCCGAGGATCTTACTCAACCGCTCTTTCACCCGCGCCGCGTCGAACACGATCCGCTTCTCGGGCCATTCGGGTAGCTCGAAGAGCACGTCCTCCATCAGCGACGACATCACCGTGTGCAGGCGCCGTGCCCCGATGTTCTCCATCCGCTCGTTGGCTACCTGCGCCACCCGCGCAATCTCATGGATCGCATCGGGGGTGAACTCGAGCGCCGCGCCCTCCGCGCCCACCAGCGCCTGATACTGCTTGGTGAGCGCATTCTCGGGCTCGGTCAGGATCCGGATGAAGTCCTGCTCCACCAGCGGGGCCAGCTCGACCCGGATCGGGAAACGCCCTTGCAGCTCGGGGATCAGATCGGACGGCTTCGAGACGTGGAACGCGCCCGCGGCAATGAACAGGATGTGATCGGTGCGCACGTAGCCGTAGCGCGTTTGCACCGTCGAACCCTCGACGATCGGCAGCAGATCGCGCTGAACCCCCTCGCGCGAGACGTCGGGGCCGCTGGTGTTGCGAGCTCCCGCGATCTTGTCGATTTCGTCGATGAAGACGATACCGTGGTTCTCGCTCCGGTCGAGCGCCTCGTTGACCACGTCGTCGTGGTCCACCATGCGCTTGAGCTCTTCGTCCACCAGAATCCGCCGCGCCTCGGGCACCCGAACCGTGCGGCGTTTCTTCTGCTTGGGCAGCATTTGCTGCAGCCACTCGGTGAAATTGAAGTCGGTCCCTTCCATCCCCTGCGGCGGCTGCAGGAGGTCGACGGCCGGGAAGCCCTGCGGGGTCACCTCGAGCTCGACTTCGCGCTCGTCGAGTTTCCCCTCGAGCAGCAGGGCGCGCAGCTTCTCCCGGCTGCGGCGGCGGCTGTCGTCCTCGGGTGCGGCGACCTCTCCCCTCGGCGCCGCACCAGGTGGCGGCGCGGGCAAGAGCAGATCCAGCAGCCGCTCGTCCGCGCGGGCTTCCGCCTGCGGATAGACCTCGTCCTCCCGCTCACTGCGCACCAGGTTGATCGCCGCATCCGCCAGGTCGCGCACCATGCCTTCCACATCGCGCCCCACATAGCCCACCTCGGTAAACTTCGAGGCCTCGACCTTGACGAAGGGTGCGCCGGCGAGACGCGCCAGCCGGCGCGCGATCTCTGTCTTCCCGACGCCGGTCGGGCCAATCAGGATGATGTTGGAAGGAGTGATCTCCTCGCGCATCGGATCCGGTGCCTGGATTCTGCGCCAGCGATTGCGTACCGCGATCGCGATCGCGCGCTTCGCGGGGTCCTGCCCCACGATGTAGCGGTCCAACTCCGCGACGATCTGCCGCGGCGGCATTTCTTCCAGCCAGGGAAGCGGCTGGGTTTCGGGGGCCGGAGCGGGTTCGCTCATGGGCTGGGAGATCCGGGAATCAGGGGATCAGACGATCAGAGGATCAGGAGCCCTGCTGCCCCGATCCCCCGATCCCCTGATCCCCCCGCTCCCTTACAATTCGAGTAGCGTGACATTGCGATTGGTGAACACACAGATTTCGGCGGCGATTTCCAGTGACCGCTGGACCACATCGCGGGCGGAAAGAGCGAGATTGGGATACAGCGCGCGGGCCGCGGAAAGCGCGTAGTTCCCGCCGGAGCCCACCGCCAGAATACCGTCGTCCGGCTCGATCAATTCTCCCGACCCGCTCAGCAAGTAGCTGTGCTCGATGTCGGCCACCACGAGCAACGCCTCGAGCCGGCGCAGAATTCGGTCGCTGCGCCAATCCTTGGCCAGCTCCACGGAGGCGCGCGGCAGATTGCCCGGATAGCGCTCCAGCTTTTCCTCGAAACGCTCGAAGAGATTCAGTGCGTCGGCCACCGACCCGGCGAAGCCTGCCAGGACCTTTCCTCCTTTGAGCGTGCGAACCTTGTTCGCCGTCGACTTGACGATGGTATCCCCGATGCTGACTTGCCCGTCGCCGCCCAGCGCGACGCGCCCGTCCTTCCGCACCGCGAGGATGGTGGTTCCGCGAAACTGTGTCATGGCGGGGGAAGCTAGAGCACGTCGGGCCGGATGACCAGCACACCGGTCACTGCTTACCGGTCACCGGTCACTGCCCTCTGGGATGCGCCTGCCGGTACACCTGCTTGAGGCGCTCCACGCTGGTATGGGTGTAGATCTGCGTCGTGCTCAACGAGGCATGCCCCAGGAGCTCCTGCACGGCACGGAGATCCGCTCCGGCATCCATCAGGTGGGTCGCGAAGGAGTGCCGCAGCGAGTGGACCCGCCGCCCGCCGCCTGCCGCCGCATCAAACAACCGGTGCATCCTCCGCTGGATGGACCCCGCGCCGATGCGGCGCCCGTTGCGGTTGAGGAAGACCGCCGCGCGATCCGCGCCGGGCCGCCGGGCCACCGCTTCCCGCGCCAGCAGATAGGCGCGCAGCGCCTGGCTCGCCTTGGCGCCGACGGGGACGATCCGCTCCTTGCGGCCTTTGCCGCGCACCTTTACCTGATCGGTGAGCAGATCGAGCCGGGCGAGCTCGAGCCCCGCGAGCTCGGCGAGCCGGAGCCCGCTCGAGTAGAACAACTCCAGCATCGCAAGATCCCGCCACGCCAGGAAAGCACCGGACTCGGCGAGGCCCTCCGCGTGGCGGAAGAGCGCTATCATCTCTTCCTGCCGGAAATGGGAGGGCAGTCGCTTCTCCACTTTCGGTGTGCGTGCCGCACGCACCACGGCATTCGCGATGCCATGGTGGACCTGGAGATAGCGATAGAACGAGCGCAGCGCAGAAAGCGCCCGCGCCGCGGAGCGTTTGGAGAGCCCCCGGCGATCCAGCTCACCCAGAAAGCCCCGTACGCCCAGCCGATCGATCTGCGCCCAACGCCAGCCCGCGCCGTAGAAGCGGTCGCAGAAGTCCGTAAAGGAGTGCAAATCCCTCCGGTAGGCTTTGATCGTATGGGGAGACTGATCGCGTTCCTTCTCGAGATGAGTCAGGAAGTGGTGGAGCAGGTCGGGCGGCGACCGCCTCACAGCGTCTCCAGCCAGTGCGTGAAATCAGCGACTGCCCGGCTCGCCAATGCCGGCCTCTTCTCGGCCTTCCTTACCTTGGTGCCGAGCGGATCGAGCAGTCCCAGGTTCGCATTCATTGGCTGAAAGTGCCTGGGATCCGCCTCGCGCAGGTAGCGCAGTAACCCGCCAAGCATCGTGGTGGGTGGGGGCACGGCGATGGGCTTCCCGGCGAGGACCCGGTGCAGATTGATCCCGGCGAGAATCCCCGTGCCCAGGGACTCGGTGTACCCCTCGACCCCGGTGAGCTGACCCGCGAAAAACACGCGCGGCTCGTCCCGCGTCGCCAGACCGGGTCCCAGCGTCGCCGGGCTGTTGATGTAGGCATTGCGGTGGATGCTGCCATAGCGCAGGAATTCCGCTTGCGCCAAACCGGGAACCTGGCGGAAGACCCGCTGCTGCTCCGGAATTCTGAGCCGGGTCTGGAAGCCGACCAGGTTCCACATCTGCCCGGCCCGGTCTTCCCGCCGGAGCTGGATTACCGCGTAAGGCTCCCGCCCGGTCCGCGGATCCGGCAGCCCGACTGGCTTCAGCGGCCCAAAGCGGAGCGTCTCCGGACCGCGCCGCGCCATTTCCTCCACCGGCAGACATCCCTCGAAATACGGAACCGCGTCGAACTCGTGCGCATGAAACTGGTCGGCGGCGCTCAAGGCGCCGATGAAGGCCTCGTACTGTTCCCGCGACAGCGGGGCATTGAGATAGTCGTCGCCGCCGCCTTTCTCGTAACGCGAGCGGCGATAGAGCTCCCTGTGATCGAGGGAATCGTCACTCACGATCGGTGCGATGGCGTCGTAGAAGGCGAGCGACGCGCTGCCGAGGCGTGCCGCGATCGCCGCCGCGAGCAGGTCCGAGGTCAGCGGCCCGGTGGCGACGATCCCTGGTGCGGGCAGCTCAGTGACCTCGCCCGTTGCGACGCTGATATTGGGATGGGCGCGAATTTGTGCGTCGACCGCGGCACTGAACACGTCGCGGTCGACCACGAGCGCCGCGCCACCAGGAACCCGAGCCTGCTCCGCGCATTCGAGCAACAGGCTGCCGAGCAGCTTGAGCTCGGCCTTGAGCAGCCCGTGGGCGTTGCCGAGCTCGAGCGATTTGAAAGAATTGCTGCACACCAGCTCGGCCAGCCGTCCCGTCTGGTGGGCCGGGGTTCCCTTGGCAGGCCGCATCTCATGCAGCGTCACCCGGATGCCGCGCTGGGCCAGGGCCCAGGCCGCTTCCGAACCGGCCAGCCCTCCCCCTACGACCGTTGCGCGATGCTCCGGCATGGGTGAATGATAGATCAATGCTCGAGCTTCTCCTGGCGCTGGGGTTGGGCGCTGCAATACCCCGGCAATCCCGTCCACCCGCAGCGGCGCCCCGGTCCACCCCAACGGTTTCGGCGGCGGACTCCGCCGCCCGGGAACCTGCCCAGGCGCGTGAGCGGGCCAGGGCCGATTCGCTCCGGCGCGCCATGGAGGCCAGCCGCGAGTCGCTGGTGCGGGCGCGCCGGCTCGAGGCCGCGAAGTTTGGGTCGCCTGAGCCGTCGCCCCTGTTCGGCGAGCCACCCTTCTATGGGTATAACTGGGTGTTTTATGCCGATCTGCTCGCGGGGGCGTTGACCGGGATGCTGGCGGTGGGTTGGAGGCGGGGGACGACGGCAGCGAGTGCGGGCCTCAGCTCAAGGCTGCTAGGGATCCTGCTGGGCGCGCTCGCCGGCGGCGTGGTGTTTCTGCCGTTCTACCTCATGAACGCGATGCTCAGCATCGGATTCAGCGCGATGCCCCCCGCGCTGCTGTTTGGATTGACC
This sequence comes from Gemmatimonadales bacterium, assembly GCA_036007005.1. Taxonomy (GTDB): domain Bacteria; phylum Gemmatimonadota; class Gemmatimonadetes; order Gemmatimonadales; family GWC2-71-9; genus JABFSM01. The sequence continues at coordinate 4,626 of DASYPD010000434.1, read as the reverse complement.
CTCGCCGTCATTCTGCTCAGCGTGCTCTCGGTCGCCGTCAGCCGCCGGCGCGGTTAGCCAGCTCCGCCACTTTCGCCGCCACCTCTTCTACGGTGCCCTCCGCAGCTACTTCGTAATCCGCTTTCCGGTAACAGCTCTCCCGCTCTTGCAACAGCGTTTCGAGTCGCGCCTTCGGGTCTCCTCCGGCGAGCAGTGGCCTGCTCTGGTCCGCGCCGACCCGCCCCGCCGCGACCGAGGGTGAGACCCGGAGATACATGACCGAAGCCCCCGAGGCGATCGCGGCGTCGAGATTCCCCGGCTGCGCGATCCACCCCGCACCGACCGCGATCAGGTGCGGCGAGCCGGCCAGCGCGCGATCCATCGCGGCGCGCTCCAGCCGCCGAAACTCTGCTTCCCCTGCTTCCGCAAAGATCCGGGAAATCGAGCACCCCGTCTCCGTCTCCACCACTTCATCTATATCTGTGAAGTCTCTCGAATCGGCTGAGAGCATTTCAACCGCACGCCGTCCCACGGTCGTCTTGCCGGAGCCGGGAAGCCCGACCAGAATGAGATGCCGCTTCACGACTCCGGCGCGGCGGCGCCGCTCTTGAGCTCGCTCCAGCGCCTTCCTAACCCGGCAACATAGCCGTCGTAATTGCGGCGTAGCTCGCTCAGCGAGTCGCCTCCAAACTTCTCCAGCATGGCGTCCGCGAGCACGAGGGCCACCAGCGCCTCGGCGATCACCCCCATGGCCGGCACCGCCGTCACGTCGGAGCGCTCGCTCTGCGCGTTGGCGGATTCGCCGGTCGAGAGATCCACCGTCTTGAGCGGCGACATCAGCGTCGAGATCGGCTTCATCGCCACCCGCACCACCAGCGGTTCTCCCGTCGTCATTCCCCCTTCGAGCCCACCGGCGTTATTGGAGCGTCGCCGGAAACCGCCCCGTGGGTCGCGGGCCGGGCCGCCGGACGCATCCGCCTCGATGGCATCGTGCACTTGTGAACCCGGCACCCGCGCCGCTGCGAAGCCCATCCCGAGCTCGACGCCTTTGACCGCGGGGATGGACATCAGCATGCCGGCCAGCCGGCCATCCAGCTTGCGGTCCCAGCTGGCATGACTGCCGAGCCCGAGCACCACGCCGCGCGCCACGACCTCGATCTCCCCGCCGAGCGTATCGCCCGCTCGCTTCGCCTCCTCGATGCGCGCGATGATCTGCTGCTCCGCCGCGGCATCGAGCACGCGGACCGGCGAGCCGTCTGCGGCGGCATTCAAGGGAGTAGGGAGTGGGGAGGAGGGAGTAGACGAAATACCCCCTAGAGAGACTACGTGGCTGCCAACCTCGACCCCGAATTCTTCCAGCATTCGTCGCGCGAGCGCGCCCGCCGCAACCCGCGCCGCCGTTTCACGCGCGCTGGCGCGCTCCAGGATGTCGCGCGCATCGAGGCGGTCGTACTTGAGCACGCCCACCAGGTCCGCGTGCCCGGGTCGCGGCCGCGTCACCCGGCGTCTGCGCACATCGCCCGGCGTGCCTTCCGCCGCCATCACGTCTTCCCAGTTGGTCCAGTCGAGGTTCCTGATCAGCATCGCCAGAGGCGAGCCGAGCGTCTCTCCCGCGCGCACTCCCGCGAGCCATTCGATGCGGTCCTTTTCCAGCTTCATGCGTGCCCCGCGTCCGTAGCCCTGCATGCGGCGGCTCAGCTGCTGGTCCACCTGTTCGGCGGAGACCGGCAATCCAGCGGGGAGTCCCTCGACGATGACGACGAGGGCCTTCCCGTGAGATTCGCCGGCGGTCGTGAAGCGCAGCCTCAACGCAAGCTCCTGGTCCCCCGCTGGTCACTGGTCACTGGTCACGCTGTAAAAAAACAGGCCCGGCAGCGCACCGGGCCCTAAACTAGCACGGAACTACGCCGGAGATCAGAGCCCCGGCGGCACCACGCCCTCACTCAGCACCCGGGGCGTTACCAAGATAATGAGATCCTTGCGGTTCTCTTTGGTGCTGCTGAAGCTGAACAGGCTGCCGATCAGCGGGAGCGAGGAGAGCAGGGGAATCCCCGATTTGGATTTTTCGACGGTTGTCACCGTCAGACCGCCGATGACCGCGGTCTCGCCGTCGGCCACCAGCAGCTGGTTCTTGGTCTCCTGCTTGGCGATGATGAAACCGAGGTCCGCGGCCGCGAGCGTCTGCAGGCTGGACCGCTCGGTCGCCAGGTCGAGCGAGATCTGCCCATCGTTGGTGACATGCGGCGTCACCAGCAGCTTGATGCCCGTCTCGCGGAACTGCACGTTGGCGCGCACCGCCTGGCCCGCGGCAGTCGGCGCATTCGCGTCGATCACCCGCACGGGGATGTCTTCACCGACCCGGATCGTCGCCTGCTTGTTATCCTGCGTGGTGATCGTGGGCTCGGCCTGCACGTCGGAGAGGTCCACTTGCTCCAGCGCTTGCAGGAAGCTGGTAATCGAGAAGCCTCCGAGCGCGGTCGAGAACAGCAGATCGATGGCCGGGTGCGAGATCACGGCCTCCGCGTTGCCGATCGCCGCCACCTCGTTGCCGCCCAGGTTCACCACGTTTACACCCGGGTCGAAAGGCGCGCCGCCTTTGAGCGGGTCGGGCCGCTGGATGAGCTTGTTGTAGAACTGGTTGCGGCTGCCGATATCGTACTTGAAGCCCAACTGCTCCAGGTCGGTCCGGTCGACGAAGATGATCTTGGCCTGGATCGAGACGAGCTTGGGCCGCAGGTCGAGCTGGCCAATCAGCTCGACGACGTTATCGATATTGCTCTTGGTATCGGTCACGATGATGGAGTTCGACGCCGTATCGGGCGTCGCGACGCCGCGCTTCGGGGTCAGGATTCCCTTGAGGGAATTGGCCAGCTCGGCCACCCGCGCGTAATTCACCCGGACGAAACGGGTTTCCATCGGCCCCAGCGAATCGATCTCCGCCAGGTTCGCCGGCGCGTCCACCCGCAAGATGCCGCCCGGCATCTCCTGGACCGACAAACCCTGCGAGGCGAGAATCGAATAGAACGCCTCCGGCCAGGGCTGGTCGATGATTTCCGCGGTGACGGTGCCGGTGACGCCCTTGCCGAGAATGATGGACTTGCCGCTGACCCGCTGGAACGTGGCGACGACGTCTTCGATGCTCGCCTTGTCGAAGCTGACCGTGACGCGCCGGACCTGGCCCTGGAGCATCGCCCGCGGCGTGCGAAGCGCCGGCGCCGCCGTCGCTTCGACCGGCTCCGCGTCCTGCGCCGGGCTGGGGGCCCGCGCCGTTCCCTGGCCATTCCAGGCGAGGAAGCCCTGCTCCGCGCCAAAGGAGACCCGGATCGCTTCCGCGCTCCGCTCCACTTTGTAGGGGACCAGCCGCTCCATATCCAGCACGACTCGCACGACCTGCGGAGTAAACTGGCTGATCCGCACGTTCAACACGCCGGCCCGCTTGACGCCGTCATAACCCGCGCGCCCGAATTCCGGCGCCAGGGTGGCGCCCGCCACATCGAGCACAATCCGGTTGGGATCCGCCAAGGTCCGGTCGGAGACTTCCACCGCTCCGCGGACTTGAATAATCAGCTCGGCTCGGCCGGCCTCCGACGCCGGCACCAGGCTCACCGCGCGAACCTCTCCGTCGCGCAATGCAACCGTCGCCGGGGCCGCCGAGCCCGCGAGCAGCACGCTCGCGAGCACTGACCAGGAACGTTGAATCATGGCAGATTGTCCTCCCGCTTGCGAAGCGACAGCGTCACCTGACGTGTCGTTCCGTAGTCATCGATCGTGAAGATCACTTGCTTGGGGCCGATATTGGCGACCCGGGCCCGGCCGGCGCGCTCACCCTCGCGCACCGAGTACCGCTTGCCGGTGATCCGGTCCCGCAGCACCGCAACGCTCGCGGAGGGCGCCCGCTCCTGGTACGCGATGGCCACCAGATCGAGATCGGCCAGCTCGGGGCCGATGCTGGTACCCTCCAGCACCGAAGCGAAGGGATCGCGAACGCCACCTATATAGGAATAGGTCTCCCGCACCAGCGGGGTCCCGGGCTCCGGAACCAGCGAGGAATCGATCTTGGGCCTCGCCGGCGCCGCGGCGGCCGCTGCGCTCTTCGCCGGCGCGGCGCTGGTTTCTTCCTCGAGTCCGGCGGCCTTGGCGGGTGGGCCGCCGGCATTCGCGTCGCTGCTCTTCCCGCAACCGGTGAGCAAGGCAGCGAGCAGGGGGACCGCGGCGAGGGCTCTAGTCATGGCCCCCTCCGCCCTCACCGCCAGTGCCGCTACTCCCGGACTTCACGAAGGTCTTGACCATGAGAGCCGCCTCCAGCATCGCCTTGGAGGTGTCTCCCAGCGCGCGGGCCGACGTCGCATTGGCCGCCTTCAACGTCAGGTTCATGGGCACGATGATCCGCCGCAGTCCGGCCACGTCAGTGAGAAACTGGCCGATCTGGTCGTAGTGCCCGATCACAGAAACCCGGTAGCGATAGGTATCAAACGGAACCGGTCCGTTCTCGACCGGCTCGGGGGTGAAGACCGCGAGATGGACGCCGCGCACCTTGGCCCGAGTCGAAATGGCGTCGATCAGCCCCGGTACTTCGCCCCGCTCCGGTACGAGCTGCCGCAGCGTATCCAGGATCTCTCGATAGGCCTCGGTCTTCTGCTTGAGCTC